>DASVOL010000273.1:0-6072 GCA_036383375.1 Bradyrhizobium sp.
GCGATGGGTTACGGCTTACTTCGTGCTCTCCCCGGCGAGACTGGGCTTGCTTGTCACCGCCTTCGCAAATCGCTTGCGCTTTTCACGAGAGGACACCTGCCGCTAGGGCGTCAGGACCACACGACTTCACCGTCCGCCTCATGCGCATTCGTCGACTGCGCACTCCGCGTCCACCGCATCTCGACCCGCGTTCGTGACGACCGCGAAGCGCCCCTCGTGTCGGGCGAGACGGGCGTATTGAACATCTGAGTTGGGTGCGGCGTCAAGTTAAATGCTGAAAATCAGAACAAAAAGATTGGCGCCATCCTACGATCCTCGTCGGAAAACTTCTGCCCGACCGAAGCCAGGCAGAAGCATCACGTCGCTGCGCTCACTTCAACGCGGCCTGGCCGGCGAGCGAGATCACGTTGTCCTGCGCGCCGGAGCCGCCGCTGACACCGATCGCGCCGACGATCTTGCCGTTGACCATCAGCAGATTGCCGCCACGCAAGGCGACGACGTCGTCGAGGGTTGCGAGATAGGAGAAGTAGGGTCCCTTGCCCATCAGGGTTTCGAACACCAGCGTGGGGCGGCGATAGCGGGTTGCGGTGCGCGCCTTGTGCTGGGAGACCCCGACCGAGGCATACTGGCAATTGTCCTGCCTCTCGAAATAGACGAGATCGCCGCTCGGATTGACGATCGCGATGCAGAACGCGTTCCAGTTTCGCTTTTGCGTCTCGGCAACGGCTGCGGCGGCGACCTTCTTGGCGGTCTCCAGATTGATCGGTTCGCCGTAGGGCGGCGGCGTCAGGGCATCGGCGACCACGTCGTTCGGATTGTCGGGATTGGGCGGCACCTGGGCCAACGCACCGGTGGCGGTAGCGAGCACGACCCATGCCGCGCCGATGAGCGCAGTGAAATAACGCATGTCATTGTCTCCCCGTTTGATTGTTGTTTTCAGACGCCCCAATGCGATTACCGGGCGGCGGGACGATAGCAATTGATCCGCGGCGCACAAGGCGCGATCGGATTGGGTGCACCGCGATATTCGCTTGGCTACAATGAAAATCGCGTGACGCGAGGGAATATCGAGGTCGCGCAATGCTGCGAGGGTCGCTACAGTCCGCGCGCATCAGAAAGGACATCCGAATGGATTTGGGTTTGAAGGGACGAAACGCCATCGTGCTCGGCGGCACGCGCGGCATCGGGCGGGCCATTGCGGCGACGCTGGCGGGCGAAGGTGTCGGCGTCGCGGTCTGTGCGCGCAATGCCGAGCAGGTTGCTGCCAGCGTTGCCGAGCTGAAGGCTGCCGGCGTGCGCGTCACCGGCGCGGCCGTCGACATCACCGACGCCGCGGCGCTGACGTCGTGGATTGCCGGTGTCGCAACCGAACTGGGCAGCATCGACATGATGTTCTCCAATGCGGGCGCGATGGCGCAAGGCGGCGATCCGGCGTCGTGGGAGCAGAATTTCCGGCTCGACGTGCTCGGCGCGGTGAACGCGTTCGAGGCGGCGCGCCCGTTCCTCGAAGCGAGCGGCGAGACGACTGGCGACGCAGCCTTCATCATCATCTCGTCGATCTCGGCAGCGCAGGCCGATCGCGCCGGCTCCTACGGCCCGATCAAGGCGGCGCTGGTGCACATGGCGAAGGGACTGGCGCGGCAATACGCGGCGAAGAAAATCCGCGTCAACGTGGTGTCGCCGGGCACCGTGTATTTCAAGGGCGGCGTCTGGAATATGGTCGAGCAGAACACGCCGAAGATTTATCAGGACGCGCTGGCCCGCAACCCGACCGGCCGCATGGCAACGCCGCAGGAGATCGCCAACGCCGCGGTGTTCCTGGCGAGCCCGGCCTCTTCGTTCACGACCGGCTCGAACCTCGTCGTCGACGGCGCAATCTCGAACCGGGTGAATTTTTAGGGGCACGTGAGCGAAGCGCTTCGCCACCAATTCGATGTCGTCCTGGCGAAAGCCAGGTCCCATTACCCCAACTGCCAATTGTTGCGTGACGCTGGGGCCATAGTCCCTGCAACAACAAAACTCGGTAGTTATGGGTCCTGGCTCCCGTGCGCAATTGCGCACTAGGCCAGGACGACATTGGGGATATTGCGGGTTTTATCCACTTCGCTTGATAGTCTTTTAATGGAAATCCCGTGACGGCGGCAGGATGCGGACGTTGCGGGGGTGGCGGATCCTTTGCGGCGAGTTGTCGCCGTGATCGCGGCGGTCGTCGTTGAGCGGCTCGATCAGCGCCGGGCCCGCCGGCACCGGATGCTTGCTGACAGGGGATTCGTTGGCGAGGCCGATCAGATCGTGGGAGCGGTCGGTCATGCGCTGCGCCACCAGATGCGTCACGCCCTCGGGGCTGCTCTGGATATAGCCCTCGACCAGGATCAGGCGCGCACCCATCACTTCCTTTCGGTACTGCTCCATCACCTTCGGCCACACCACGATGTTGGCGATACCGGTCTCGTCCTCCAGCGTCATGAACACGACGCCCTTGGCGCTGCCCGGCCGCTGCCGCACCAGAACGACGCCGGCGCAGCTGACGCGGCGGCGGTCGTTGCTGCGGTTAATGGTGTGGCAGGCGACGACGCGCTCTCTGCTGAACTTCTCGCGCAAGAATTCCATCGGATGGCCCTTCAGCGACAGGCGGATGGTCTGATAGTCGGCGACCACCTGCTCGGGACGCGGCATCTCCGGCAGCGGTTTTGCGCCCTCATCCGGTTGCTCGCGCGCGGTGGCAGCCTCGAACAGCGGCAGCGGCACGTCATCGGGCAGCCGCCGCACCGCCCACAGCGCCTCGCGGCGGTCGAGCCCGAGCGAGCGGAACGCATCGGCGTCGGCGAGCAGGATCAGCGCGCGCTTGGGGAGAGCGGTGTCGCGGGCGAAATCCTCCAGCGAGGTGAAAGGCCGGCGGCTGCGCGCGGCGACGATACGGTCGGCCCAGTCTTTCTCTTGCCTCGCCTCTCCCGCTTGCGGGGGTCGAGACGAGCGAAGCTCGCTCTTAGGCCGGATCGCACCGGAAGATGCGATCCGGGTGGGAGCTCTGGGACTCGTGGAGACACCCCCACCCCAGCCCTCCCCCGCAAGCGGGAGAGGGAGCACAGGTGCGCCCCGGAATGACGACTGTAACTGCTTCAACCGCTCCTCATCCTCATCCAGCCAGTGAAACCCGTCGATCTGGCGGAAGCCGAGCCGCACCGCGCAATGATCGCCGACCTTCTCCTCCAGCGTGTTCTGCGCAAAGCTGAAGGAGACATCGACCTCGCGCACCGTGACGCCGTTGTTGCGGGCGTCGCCGACGATCTGCGCCGGGGCATAGAAGCCCATCGGCTGCGAGTTGAGCAGGCCGCAGCAGAACGCATCGGGATGATGGTGCTTCAGCCATGAGGAGATGTAGACGAGCTGGGCAAAGCTCGCGGCATGGCTTTCCGGGAAGCCGTAGGAGCCAAAACCCTTGATCTGGTCGAAGCAGCTGCGGGCGAAATCCGGATCGTAGCCGCGCGCCACCATGTTGCCGACCAGCTTCTCCTCATAGCTGCCGATGGTGCCGACGTTGCGGAAGGTCGCCATCGAACGGCGCAGGCCGTTGGCCTCCTCCGAGGTGAAATGCGCCGCCTCGATCGCGATCCGCATCGCCTGCTCCTGGAACAGCGGTACGCCGAGCGTCTTGTGCAGCACGTTGTAGAGTTCGTCCTTGTCGCCCTGGTCCGGCGCCGGCGATGGATAGCTGACCTTTTCCTGGCCGTTCCGTCGCCTGAGATAGGGATGCACCATGTCGCCCTGGATCGGACCGGGACGCACGATCGCGACTTCGATGACGAGATCGTAGAAGGTGCGTGGCTTCAAGCGCGGCAGCATGTTCATCTGGGCGCGGCTCTCGACCTGGAACACGCCGAGCGACTCGCCGCGGCACAGCATGTCGTAGACTTCCTTTTCGTCCTGCGGGACCGAGGCGAGCTCCCAGCGCTTGCCCTTGTGGTCATCGATCAGGTCGAAGCATTTGCGGATGCAGGTCAGCATGCCCAGCGCCAGCACGTCGACCTTCATCATGCTCAGCGCGTCGACATCGTCCTTGTCCCACTCGATGAAGGTGCGGTCGTCCATCGCGGCATTGCCGATCGGCACATAGGTGTCGAGCCGGTCCTGGGTCAGCACATAGCCGCCGACATGCTGCGAGAGATGGCGCGGAAACTCGATCAGCTCGGTGGCGAGCTCGACCGCAAGGTTGATCATCGCATTTGCAGGGTCCAGCCCGGCCTGCCGCACCTGCATGTCGTTGAGGCCCTTGCCCCAGCTGCCCCACACGGTGTCGGCGAGCGCCGCGGTGACGTCCTCGGTCAACCCGAGCGCCTTGCCGACATCGCGGATCGCGCTGCGCGGGCGATAATGGATGATGGTGGCGATGATCGCGGCGCGGTGGCGGCCGTAGCGGCGATAGACATATTGCATCACCTCCTCGCGCCGCGAATGCTCGAAATCGACATCGATGTCGGGCGGCTCCAGCCGCTCCTTGGAGATGAAGCGCTCGAACAAGAGATCGACCTTGGTCGGATCGACCGAGGTGACGCCGAGCACGTAGCAGACCGCGGAATTGGCCGCCGAGCCTCGGCCCTGGCACAGGATGTTCTGGCTGCGCGCATAGTGCACGATGTCGTGTACGGTGAGGAAGTAATGCGCGTATTTCAGCTCGGCGATCAGCGCGAGCTCCTTGTTCAGGGTGGCGCGAAGTTTTTCGTCGATCTTGCCGCCGAAATATTTGTCGACGCCGGCCCAGGTCAAATCCTCCAGATGCTGCTGCGCGGTCTTGCCCGGCGGCACCGGTTCATCCGGATACTGGTATTTGAGCTGATCGAGCGAGAACGAGATGCGTTCGGCAAAGCGCATGGTCTCCGCGATCGCGGCAGGCCAGTCGCGAAACAACCTGATCATTTCATGCGCCGGCTTGAGATGCCGCTCGGCATTGGCCTCGAGCCTGCGGCCAACAGCCTCGATCGTGGTCTTTTCGCGGATGCAGGTCAGCACGTCCTGCAGCGGACGGCGGGCGGGATGGTGATAGAGCACCTCGTTGGTGGCGAGCAGCGGCACGTCGGCATCAGCGGCGAGGCCATGCAGCCGCGCGAGACGGCGTCTGTCGTCGCCGCGATAGAGCAGGCTTGCGGCGAGCCAGACGCCGTCGGCGGCGCTGGCTTTCAGTTGCGCGAGCAGACCAAGCGCTTTCTCCGCCTCGAAACGATGCGGCAGCGCCAGCACCAGCAGCTGGCCTTCGGCGAAATCGACGAGATCGGACAGAGTGAGCCGGCAGTCGCCCTTTTCGATCCGCTCGATGCCGCCGCCGCGCTTGCCGCGGGTGAGCAGCTGGCACAGCCGGCCGTAAGCGGCGCGGTCGCGCGGATAGACCAGGATGTCGGGCGTGCCGTCGATGAAGACGATGCGGGCGCCGATCAGAAGCTTTGGCGGATGGGCGACCTTGTCGCTGTCGAGCTCCTTCCAGGCGCGCACCACGCCGGCCAGCGTGTTGTGATCGGCGAGCCCGATCACGGGAATCCCGAGTTCGCTCGCCTGATGCACATAGGCGCGCGGATCGGAGCCGCCGCGCAGGAAGGAGAAATTGCTGGTGATGCCGATCTCGGCATAGTCGGGCATCAGATTCTCGTTTTGACGCGTTTTCTTCACGCGAACCGGCCTCCACTTCGCTTGAAAACGCTCTGCTTCATGCGAACAGCCCGTGCACATACCAGTTGGCCGAGACCGGTCGGCCTTCCTCGTCGCGCAGCTCGCTCTCGTAGAGGCCGTCGCGAAAGATCCAGAAGCGCTGGCCCTCGGCGTCCTCGACGCGGAAGTAGTCGCGCGTCAGCGCCGCGCCGTCCTGCTTCCACCATTCCATCGCGATGCGCTCGGGCCCCTCGACCCGCACCACCGCATGCAAGGCGCGCCGCCAGGTGAACTGGTGCGGCGGACCATCGGGCACGCTTGCGAACGGCACCTTGATCGGCTCGGGCCGCTCGAACAGCCGCAAGGGCCGCAGCGGCGGCTCGCTCTCGTAGAGGCCGTCGCGAAAGATCCAGAAGCGCTGGCCCTCGGCGTCCT
>DASVOL010000274.1:0-25698 GCA_036383375.1 Bradyrhizobium sp.
GCCGCCTCGCAGCGATCGGCCACGCTGCCGCAAGTGGCGGTGCCGAACGGCCTCGCGCCGGGCGGGCTCCAGGTTGCGCCGGGCGCCGTGCCCGGCTCGAGCCTTTGGCAAGGGGCTACGTTGCCGAGCCAGACCGCAAGCGGCGGCCAGACCAATGTCACCGTCAATCAGACCGCGCCGCAGGCGATCCTCAACTGGCAGAGCTTCAACGTCGGCAGCCAGACCACGCTCAATTTCAACCAGCAGGCCGGCTGGACCGCGCTCAATCGCGTCGTCGGCAATACCGGGCCGAGCCAGATCCTCGGCCGCATCACCGCGCCGGGGCAGGTGCTGGTGATCAACCAGAACGGCATCATTTTCGGCGGCGCGAGCCAGATCAATGTCGGCTCGCTGATCGCGTCCAGCGCCAATATCGCCGACAGCCAGTTCCTCGCCAATGGTCTCTATTCGACCCAGAGCGGCACCAAATATCTGCCGAGCTTCACCGGCGCCGGCGGCAAGATCGTGGTCGAGAGCGGCGCGCTGATCACCACCAATGCGCCGTCCTCGGTCACCTCGGGCGGCGGCTTCGTGCTGCTGATGGGCACCGAAGTCGACAATGCCGGCGCCATCACCACGCCGAAGGGCCAGACCCAGTTCGCCGCCGGCGACGATTTCATCCTGCGCGCCGGCTATGGCACCAACACCAACCAGAACGCGACCACGCGCGGCAACGAGATCGCCCCGGTGCTCCATCCCGGGAGCAGCAGCGGGACCGTCACCAACACCGGTCTCGTCCTCGCCCAGCAGGGCGATATCACGCTCGCCGGGCATGCCGTCACCCAGGACGGCACCCTGGTCTCGACCACCTCGGTCAATCAGCGCGGTACCATCCATCTGCTCAATTCGGCGTCCGACACCACCGGCAGCATCACGCTGACGGGTAACGGCATCAGCCTGATCCTGCCGGAGACCGATGCGGCGGCCGCGCTGGTCGCCGGCATCGATCCGAGCGTGACCGCGCTCAATTCGCAGCGCGATGCCCTGATCGCCTCGGCCAAGCCGAACCTGCTGGCGATCGGCCAGTTCGACAATCTCTCGACGCTGTCCGATCGGCCCGATCAGTCGCGCATCGAGATCGTCACCGGCGGCACCGTCGATTTCAGGAGCGGCTCGCTGACCATGGCGCAGGGCGGCCAGGTGACGGCTTCCGCCGGCAAGCGCGTGTTCGCCGAAAGCGGATCGGTGATCGACGTCTCCGGCACCACCGGCACCGTGCTGCCGGTGTCGGCCAATGCGATCAAGGTCAACGTCCAGGGCAATGAACTGCGCGACAGCCCGCAGAACCGCGACAACGGCACGCTCATCAACAGCAATCTGTGGATCGACGCCCGCGATCTGACGCTGGTGCCGGCCGGCACCGGCGGCTATGCGACGGACCGCTACTATACCGCGGGCGGGTTGCTCGAGGTGTCGGGCTATCTCAACAACACCGGCCACAAGATCGGCGAATGGACCGCGGTCGGCGGCACCATCACCCTGTCGGCGCCGGAGGTGGTGGCGCAGCGCGGCGCGATCTTCAATATCTCCGGCGGCGCGGTGCAGTATCAGAGCGGCTATGTGCGGCAGACGCTGCTGCTCGGCAATGACGGCCGCATCTACAGCGCCGACGATGCTCCGGCCAACCTGACCTATGTCGCGGTGGCCAACGGCTTCATCGTCAATCACGCGCACTGGAACGTCGTCGAGGTCTATCTCAGCCCGTTCGGCAAAGGCAGCACCCGCTGGGAGAACGGTTACACCCTGGGCCGCGACGCCGGCAGCCTCGTGCTCGCGACCCCGACCTCGGTGTTCGAGGGCACGATCCTCGCCAATGTGATCGACGGCGAGAACCAGATCGCCAAACGCCCGACTGGCGTCACCGACGGCTACAAGCTGACACAGAACACCGTGCCGCTCGCCGGCACGCTCGCGCTCGGGCAGTACAACCGCTATGGCCTCGCCGGCGCCTACAACACCGATGTGGCGTTCGGCAACATTGCGCCGGTCACCGGCAATCTTGGTTTGACTTCCGCGCTGCCGGCGGATCGCGCCAACACGGCCTGGTTCGATGCGCCGGCGCTCAACAGCTTCGGCCTCGGCGGCCTCAACATCAACACATCCAGCAAGATCGCCGTCAATGCACCGCTCGAGTTCTCGGCGGGGGCGCAGGTCAAGCTGATCGCGCCGACCGTTGACATCGCGGCCGACATCACCGCGCGCTCCGGCACCGTCACCGTCAGCAACATCCTCAATGCCGCGACCGGTACCGTCGTGTTGACCAATGCGGCTGGAGGTGCGTCGCTGACGCTGGAAACCGGCGCCACCATCGATACGCGCGGCCTGTGGGTCAATGCGCAGCTCGACCCCAACAGCGTGTCAGGTCTCGGCTTCCTCGACGGCGGCAACGTCACCTTCGATTCCACCGGTGACCTGACGCTCGCCGGTGGCAGCACGATCGATGTCTCATCGGGCGGAGCCATTCTCGCCAACGGCAAGACCCGGGGCGGCAAGGGCGGCAATGTTGCGCTGATCGCCGTTGATCCGGCCGGCGGCGGCACCGCCGTCAATGGAACGTTGACGCTCGGCAGCAGCATTCGTGCGGCCGGCGTCAGCGGCGGAGGCACGCTCACCATCTCGACGCCAGGGACTGTGGTGATCACCGATCAAGCGAGCCTGTTCGGCGGCACGCTGCTCGCCAACACGCCTGCGAAAGCGAACCTTGTCCTGGCGCAGCCGCTGACCATTCCCGCCGGCCAACCGCTGCCGATGCCGTACAGCATCGTGCTGACGCAGATCCCCCTCGATACGCCCTTGCCGGGCGGCGTTGTACCGGGCGATCAGCGTACGGACGGCAGCGGACAGAACGGCGTCACCGTTCAACAGGATTGGATCGTGCCGACAGGCATGTCGGCCATCGATTACAATACCTTCACAAGCTACACTGCTGGCCAGACGATTCCGGCGGGCTCGAACATTTCCGCTTTCGGCGGTGCCTTCCCGGTCGGCTATGTCGTTCCGTCGGGAACATTTTCGAATAGCATCAGAACGACAGCCTTCACCTACACGATTGCCGCCGGGAGCGCGCGGTCAACGGACACCACATATGCGCCCGGCGCCGTGATCCCTGCTGGAACCAGCCTCGGCGTCACCGTCGCGGTCCAGTCGCCGGTCGTCCTCACGCCAGGCCTCTTCGCATCCGGTTTCGCGAACTACGACATCAACGGCGGGACGGAGACGCTGGTGACGAATGGGACGGCCGTTGCGCCGACCATGCCGGTCTACCGGTTCACGGCGAGCAGCTATGCCGCGCGGACCGGTGTCGATCCGGCAGCGGCACTGTCGTTGTGGCAGCCGCCGCTGTTCACCGAGAACCCGCTGAACGCGACGCTGACGCAGCGGGCCGGCGCCAGCGTGACGCTGCATGCATTGATCAAGGGCGGCCTGGAACGCGGTGGTGGTCCGATCGTGATCGGCGAAGGTGCGTCGATCACGGTCGATCCCGGTCAGAGCATCAAGCTCGATGCCTATAATCAGATCACGATGGACGGCCGGCTGACCGCGCATGGCGGCAGCATCACGCTGATCAACGAGTCCGACAATTCACTGGGGGCCTCGCGCAACTTCGACGCGTACGGCCAGGGTCGTGCCCTGTCGCTGTGGATCGGCGCAAACGCCGCGCTCGACGTATCGGGCGAGGCTTACGCGGCCACTGACACCGCCGGACGGACTTATGGCACCGTCGCCGACGGCGGCAGTATCAACCTGGGTGGCGCAACCGGCTTCGTGATCGTCCGGCCCGGTGCCGAACTCAACGCCGACGGCGCCGGCATCACCGTCAACTCCGCTGCCGGCTTGTCACCAAATGCGACCGGCAGCGCGCAGACGCTCGTGAGCAACGGCGGCTCCATCGCGCTCAGCTCGTCGAGCGGCCTCTATCTCGATGGCAACATCCACGCCGCGGCCGGTGGTGCGGGCGCAGCGGGCGGCAGCCTGTCGATCTCACTATCCAGCGCCGCCTTTCCCGGCGACGGCTCCTTCGTGCCGAATAATGCGCTTGTGCCCAGTACGATCATCGTGACCCAGACTCAGCAGGCATTGCTGCCTGTCGACATCGCGCCGGGGACCGATGCTTCGAAGCTGACATTCGGTCAGGCGGTGGTCAGTGCCGACATGGTCAAGGCCGGCGGCTTCGGCAATCTGTCGCTGAGTTCAGGCGACTACATGCAGTTCTCCGGCAATGTGTCGCTCGCGCTTGGCCAGAGCATTACGCTGACGGCCGCCGCCTTCACGTCGGGCGCCGCGGTGCCGGGCCTGCCGGTGCCCGTCGGCTCGCCAAGCAAGCCGGATCCTTCCGCGCCGATTCCGACCGGCGATGTCCTGCTGTCGGCGCCCTATGTATTGCTGCGCGAACCGGTGGCGACCACCGCCGGATTCATCGGCAATCCCGGCTCGGCCGGCGTTCCGAGCAGGGCGAGTTTCGAGGTCGATGCCAACCAGATCGACGTGCAGGGGTTGATCCAGTTCTCCGCATCCTCGCCGAACAGCATGTATGCGCCCGGCTTTGCCGACATCAGGCTCGTGAGCAAGGGGGACATCCGTTTCCTCGCCACTGGCGCGGGGCAGACGACCCGGCTCTCGACTGACTGGAATCTCGATCTCATTGCCGCCCAGCTCTATCCGGCCACCGGCGTTGTCGCGATCGTTACTGCCGGGCAGAACAATTTTGCGGCTGCGCAGTCCGATCAGCCGCCCACGCTGACCATCGGCCGCAGCACCCATGCCATACCGGACGCACCACTGTCGGTGTTCGGCAGCCTCGCGCTCGCCGCGCCTGTCGTCGAGCAGGGCGGCATCGTCCGCGCGCCGTTCGGTGCCATCGTGCTCGGCAATAACAATCCGTTCGACAACCGCATTCCGACGCAACGGGTCGACGTGCTGCCGGGCAGCCTGACCTCGGTTTCGATGGCGGGCATGTCCATTCCCTATGGCGGCACCATCGACGGCGTGACCTACAGCTACAACGGGTCGAGCGTGAGCCGGATCGACGTGACGAACTTCGGCAATGTTGGCCATCAGTCCGGCGTCACGCTGGACGGTCAATCCATCAACGTCGAAAGTGGTGCGACGCTCGACATGTCCGGTGGAGGCATCCTCAGCGGAGCCGCCTTCATTTCGGGTCGCGGCGGCTCGGTGAATGTGCTCAACACTCCGCTCATCAACGCCAATCCGGCCACGCCTGTCAGCAAGCCGAGCGACAAGGTGTATGCCATCCTGCCCGGCTATGCGTCCGGTTATGCGCCCGTCGCGCCCGAAAACGGCGCCGGGGATCCGGCGATAGGCCAGCAGATCACCGTTCCCGCCGGCGTGCCGGGCCTGCCGGCAGGCACCTATACATTGCTTCCGTCGAACTATGCGTTGCTGCCTGGCGCCTATCGCGTTGAAATCGGCACGGCAACGCGAACGCCGATCAGCGGCGCCGTCACGATCGGCAACGGCACATATGTGACCTCGGCGTATACCAGCACCGCCAATACCACGATCAGAAGCGCACTTACGTCGCAGGTGTTGATCACGCCGGGCACGTCTGTGCGGAAATATTCACAGTACAACGAACAGGGCTACAGCGATTTCATGATCGCCAATGTCACCCGGTTCGGCGGCGTACGTCCACTGCTACCGGCCGACGGCAAGATGTTGATGCTGGCGTTCGAGACGCCATCGACGACGCCGCCAACCGCGCCCGCACTGACATTCAACGGCACCGCGCTGTTACAGGCCGGACAAGGCGGCTTCGCGGGACAAGTGGCCCTGTCAGGCGTAGATGAAATCTATGCTGGCTCGCCAACACCGGGCTTTGCCGGCGTATCCGTCCGCGCAGGTGATCTGGACGCGATCGGCGCTCCACGGCTGATCGTCAACGGCACCGATGGCATCGTCAACGGCACGATGATCTTTTCCGGCGGAAGAGACCTCCATATTCGCGACGGCGTCACGCTGACCGCCAGTGAAGTGTTCCTGGTCGGTGGCAACATCACGGTCGGCAACAACGTCACGCTCAGCACCATCGGGCAGGGGCCTGCGTCGTTCGACTCCACCTCTCTTGGCGTGAGCTATGCCACGGGCTCCGGCACCACGGTGTTGGCGCTGTCCAACGGCAACCTCGACTTTCTGGGTTCGAACGGCGGCTCGGGCGCGATCACGATCGGTGCGGGTTCGCAGCTCTACTCCGAAGGTACGTTGGTGTTTGCCACCAACGGCGCCTCGAACATCGATCCGTCCGCGCATTTCGGATCGCGCAACATCACGCTCGCGGTCGGCAGCATCAATATCGGAGACAGCGGCGCGATCGCTGCGGCGGGTGCGCCGGCCGGCTTGCTGTTCAATCAAGCCCTGTTCGATACGCTCGTCCACGGCGACCCCACCCATGCCGCGCCCGCGCTGGAGAGGATCACGCTCAGCGCTGCGAACTCCGTCAACCTGTTCGGCTCGACCGGTCTCGATGCCACCGGCACCGGCATCAATCTCGTGCTGAATACGCCCGCGATCTATGGCTACGGGAACGCCGGTGACACCGCGACGATCGCCGCGGGCAAGATCACCTGGAACGGCATTGCCGGCGCGACTCCGCCGGCGCTTGGGGCAGGTGGGCTCGGCAGCGGCCTCGGCACGCTCAATCTCGTTGCGGGCGAGATCGATTTCGGCAAGGTCGCCTCGCTGGATACGACGGCCCCGAGCCGCGTCATCTACGGCTTCGGCAACGTCAACATGACGGCCAGCTCGCGGATCGTCTCCGCCGGCAACGGTTCGCTGTACGTCTTCCAGGCGCCGAGCATGGCGGCCGGCGCGGTGTTCGGCCAGAGCGGCACCGGCGGCAACCTGACGCTGTCGACGCCGCTGCTGACCGGCGTGCAGAAGTCGATCATGAACTACACCGCGGGCGGTACGCTGAGCGTGACCGTGCCCGCGGGGCTCGCGCCGAGTGCTGCGACCTCGACGGTCTCCGGCGCAGAGATCGATCTGACCGGCGACAGCGTTGCGATCGCCAGCACAATTCTGCTGCCGAGCGGCAAGCTGGTGGTGAACGCGACCAACAGCATCACGCTCGGGAGCGGCGGCCGCATCGACCTCTCCGGCCAGGCCTCGATGATCCAGCGCGCAACCGTCTACGGCTTCGGCGGCACCGCGATCTTCAGCAGCAGCCATGGTGGATTCACGCAGGCGGCAGGCTCCGTGATCGATGTGTCCGCCACCAATGCCAATGCCGGGTCGATCAGCATCAATGCCGGCAGCGGAACGGTCTCGTTCGGCGGCCGCCTCGTCGGCAGTGCCACCGGCAGCAACACCAGCGGCGATTTCAGTGTCATCGCCGCGAGCATGAGCAGCGCGGATTTCGCCGCGCTCAATGCGCTCCTGACGCAAGGCGGCCTGCTCGATGCCCGCAGCTTCGACATCAAGACCGGCGACCTTGCGATCGGCGATGGTGTCAAGGCGCATAGCGTGACCGTGTCGGTCGACGGCGGCGGCCTGACTGTCACCGGCACGATCGACGCCAGCGGCGCCGCACCCGGCACGATCCGCCTTTCGGCCGGCAACGGCCTCACGCTTGCATCGAGCGCCGTGCTCGATACTCATGGCACGGTGTTGCAGACAGACAGCTATGGCCAGCCGATCGAGGCCAAGAATCGCGGCCATATCGAGCTGACCGCAGCCGGCGGCACGCTGACGTTGATGTCAGGCGCAACCCTGGATCTCACTGTGCCGGACCCCAACGGCATTGCCTATGGCGACGTCGTGCTGAACGCACGACGCGTCGACGAGACATCGGGTAACATCGCGATCAGCGCAGCCAGTTCGCTGACGATCAAGGGAGCGCACAGCATCGCGCTGAATGCGTTCTGGACCTACGATCTGCCTGACGGCAGCACCATCACCCAGGCGACGCTCGATGGTTACGATACTGCGAGCACGGCTTTCATCAATGCCGCGCTTGGCGATGCGCGCCTGTCTGCGAAATTCGCCGGCCTCTCCGCTTATGGCGCTGCTTTCCACCTACGTCCAGGTGTCGAGATCACCTCGGTCGGCGATCTCTCGACGTCAGGCGACATCGACCTCTCGAAATATCGCTACGGACCGAACGCGGATACCAACCCCGCGTCAGCGACCTACGGGGCCGGCGAGGCAATGGCTCTCGTGGTTCGCGCCGGCGGCAACCTCTCCATCAATGGAAGCATCTCGGACGGCTTCCAGATGGCAAGCGATGCTCCGGCGCTCTATTCGCCGGTTGCCAACATCACCGTGAGTTCTGCTTTCAGGGTCGTCAAGACAAACTATCTGTTGAGCATTGGTCAGACCGTGCGAACGAGCGCCGCCTGGACCGTTCCAAAGAACTGGGGACTGCTGCTCCCCTTCTATCCGAGAGACCTGAGCGGCCATCGCTATGCTCCCGGGCAGACCATTCCGGCGGGAACTACTCTCAACCTTGTGGTCATTCCGGTCACCGAGGCAGCTTCCGTCGGCGGCGTCTTCGCCGCGCCGTCGGGGCCCGCCATCCCTGCTGCAACCAGCGGCACGTTGCCTTGGTCCACCATGTTGGCCAGTGGTTCGCAATCGGCATCGCTGCGCCTGACGGCGGGCGCCGACCTCTCGGCCGCGGACCAACGCGCGTTGCGATCGGTTGGTTCGCTCAACGGCGGAGGCAATCTGACGCTCAACGATCCCGCCTATAGCGCCTCCGCCAATGGCAGCTTCTTCAGTGTGGTTCGAACCGGCACCGGTAGCCTCGAACTGCTCGCCGGCGGCAGCTTCAGCGAAGCAACCCCGTACGGCGTTTATACTGCCGGCACGCAGGCCGCGCCGATTTTGGTCAACGGCAGCAATCCCTACGATTTGGTGGGCGCGATACGAAGCGGCGTCACGCATGCCTGGTATCCGGAGCATGGCGGCGATCTGCTGCTCGTGGCGCAGCAGGATGTCAGTGGTTACATCGCGATCGCAGACAACACGTTCCGCTATGTCGACTCGGATCGGATCGGCAACTGGCTGCAAACCCAGGGCGGCGGCGGGTTGTCGCCGGATCCGACCGCGTGGTGGATCAACTTCGGCACCTTTGTCAAAGCCGACCAGAACGCATCCGGCGCCTCCCTCGTCGGCTTCCAGGGAATCGGCACGCTCGGTGGCGGCAACCTGACGGTGATCGCGGGCCGCAATGCCGGCGCGTCCGACGGCAGCGGGTCAAATACCTCGACCGGGCTCGATCTTGCGGTCGCTTCGACCGGGCGGCTGCTGCCGAACGGGACGTTGCTGCAGACCGGCGGCGGCGACCTGACGCTGAGCGTCGGAGGTGTTCTCAATCCCATGAATGCGCTCGCTGCGTCAGGGGCCCTGGCGTCCGACTATTTCGGTTCGGTCGCCGACTTGCGCGGCAACATCACCGTTCGTGCCGGGGCGGTCGGAGACGTGGCGCAAAATGTAAGGAGCAGTGGCGCCTCGTCTGTCGATCCACGCACGCTCGATCCATCCACATTCAAGGATTCGATGAAAACGCCGGGCCCGACATTCACGCCAGGCGACGGCAGCGTCAGCGTCACAACACGCGGCGACCTCGTGATCAGCGGGGCGAGCGACCCCGGCA
Source organism: Bradyrhizobium sp. (assembly GCA_036383375.1). Lineage (GTDB taxonomy): Bacteria > Pseudomonadota > Alphaproteobacteria > Rhizobiales > Xanthobacteraceae > Bradyrhizobium. Next base: position 9,653 of record DASVOL010000274.1, read on the forward strand.
TGGCGGCATCGGTCAATTTCAATGGCGGCCCCTATACCCAGGTCAATGGCGACGGATCGACCGCGGTGATGAGTTCGGGCGGGCGTACCAATTTCACGCTGTGGACGTCGGCCACTGCGATCAACCTTTACGCAGCGGGCGGCGATGTGGCGCCATTGGCGGGAGACACCACCGGCAGGCAGAACGCCAACGGCTTCTACCCGGGAACGCTGATCGTTGCAGCCGCCAACGGCGATATCCGCTTTGTCGGATCGGGCCCCTCGATCGAGATGATGTCATCGCAATACGGCCAGCTCGAACTGTTGGCGGCGGGGTCGATCTACGGGCAGGGCCAGGTGCTGTCGATGTCGGGCGCGGACATGAGCGCACTGGCGACGCCATTCTATCCGGTGCTCTATATCGGCTCGGCAAACACCAACGCGTCGCCATACGCCGCCTACCGCACCAACAATTTCAATGCGCTCGCCTTCGGCGAGGACACGCCCGTCTCCAATCTGCATCAGGGGGATACCCGGCCCGCGCTGGTCTATGCCGGCGTCGATATCGACGATCTTGGCCTCGGCGCGACACTGTCCATGATCCGCAGTGGCTCCAGCGGCTTCAATCCCCTCCATCGCACCTGGTATCTTGCGGCCAAGCCATTCGAAGTGATCGCCGGACGCGATATCGTCGGCCTCGGTGCGACGCCGGATGTGTTCTTCAACACTGGCCCCACCAGCGTTTCGTTGATGCAGGCCGGCCGTGACATCATCTACCAGTCGGTCAATGTGGTTGGTCCGGGCGTGCTTCAGATCCAGGCCGGCCGCAACCTGTACCAGGGCTATTATGGTTCGCTGACCAGCGTCGGTGACGTGGTCAATCCGGCCAACAACGCGGGCGGCGCCGACATCGCGGTGCTGACCGGCGTCGGCGCGAACGGCCCGAATTATGCCGATTTCGCCAAACTCTATTTCGACCCGGCCAATCAGCTGGCAAGCAATGGCACGCCGCTCGCCGGGAGCGGCAAGGTGGTGCATGCCTATGGCGCAGAACTGCTGGCGTGGCTGCAAAAGCGCTACGGCTACACCGGAAGCGCGGCCGACGCGCTCGCCTATTTCCTGGCGCTGCCGAGCGAGCAGCAGGGCGTGTTCGTCCGGCAGGTCTTCTACCAAGAACTGACTCTCGGTGGCCGCGAGTACAACGATACGGCGGGGCCGCGCTACAAGAGCTATCTGCGTGGGCGCGAGGCGATCTCGGCGCTGTTCCCCGATCAGGATTCCAGCGGCAAGCCGATCGCCTATTCCGGCGGTCTCACGATGTTCAGCGGATTCGCGAAGGACTATCTGGGCAATCTGTATCTCTCCGATGCCGGCATCCACACCCAATACGGTGGCGCCATCCAGGTCCTCAATCCGGGCGGACAGAGCATCCTCGGCGTGGAAAGTGTCACGCCGGGCGCAGGCTCCGGCCTGATCACGCAGGGGCGCAACAGCCCGATCGACATTTATTCGCTCGGCAGCATCTTGCTTGGCCAGAGCCGTATCATGACGACTTTCGGCGGCAACATTCTCGCATGGTCCGCCACCGGCGATATCAACGCCGGCCGCGGCTCGAAGACCACAACGATCTTCACGCCGCCGCTGCTGAGCCAGGATAGCTACGGCAACGTCACACTCTCGCCGGCTGCGCCTTCGAGTGGCGCCGGCATCGCCGCGCTCGCGACTATTCCCGGCACGCCGCCGAGCGACGTCGACCTGATCGCGCCGCTCGGCACCATCGATGCGGGAGAAGCCGGCATTCGTGTCTCGGGCAACGTCAACCTCGCGGCGCTGCAGGTGGTCAACGCGGCCAACATCCAGGTGCAGGGCACCTCGACCGGCATTCCGACGGTGCAGGGGCCGCCGGTCGGGGCGCTGACATCAGCGTCGAACACCGCCACTGCCAGCCAGCAAGCCGCGGCGCCGCCGCCAAAGAACAACGACCAGCCGTCGGTCGTGATCGTCGAGGTGCTCGGCTATGGCGGCGGCGACGGCGCCGCGCCGGATCCCGTGAAGGACGAACAGAAGCGGCGTGCCCTAGATCAGCACAGCTACAACCAGAACAGCGTGCTTCAGCTCGTCGGCAATGGTCCGCTTTCGGAAACGCAGAGGCAGGCGCTCACCGCGGAGGAAAGGGGGAATCTCGAGATGCGCTGACGAATAATTTGGGGCCCTGAACGTGGCTGATACCAACCAGGCGCGGCTGCGTGACCAGCTGGTGCAGAACTATGACGGCCTCATTGCGAGGCTGACGCGCCGCCTGGGCTCCTCAGACTTCGCCCACGAGGCCCTGCACGAGACATTCCTGCGACTGGATCGGGTAACGGACGCGGTCCCGGTTCGCAGTCCGGCCGACTATCTCTTTCGCATCGCCATCAACGTCGCGAAGGATCGATACAGAGCCCAGACCTATCGCGTCAGTGTATCCGAGGTCGATACGCTGCTGGATGTCTGCGACGATCAGCCCGACGCCGCCAGGGTGGTCGAGGCGCGATCCGAGATCGTGGCCTTCAAATGCGCGTTGGCCGAGCTTCCGGACAGGCCTCGCCGCGTGCTCCAGGGCATTTCGATCGAGGGCGCAACGGCACACGAAGTGGCGGCCCGTTTGCAGGTCAGCCTTCGCACGGTCGAAAATGACCTCAGGCTCGCCTTGCGGCACTGTGCGACTGCTATCGGCCGCACGGTGGTCCGTCGCCTCGGCGGACCGCGGCTGCGGTCGTAGTTGATGTAGCAAGCGGCAACGGCTTCGCGCGAACCATCTAAGCTGGAGCGGTTTCAGCTTCGGCTGACCATCGCCGCGCCAGTCTACTTCCGAGGTGGATTGATGGTCGCTCGATCGTCTTCCAAGTGATCCGGGAGACGAAAACGACGAGGAAGATGCAAGCAAACCGGATTGGCTCCAAGCTCCATAGTGGAACGTGTGCTACGATCTTGCTCGTGACCGCCGAGCAGCCCCAAAAGATGATCGGGTGTATCAGGTAGATTGAGTACGATTGATCGCCTGTTCGGACCAGCCATTGCGTGAGCGGACCCGTTTTCAGGTTAGCGAAGCCAACGATAGTCAGGAATAGCGCCGGGGCGACCCACAGGCGCGACAGATAGTAAAACAGGGCGCAGAGCGTGATCAGGCCAACGGTTATCGGCAGGAGCGATCCCATCCACCTCAGTTTGGGCCAGAGGATATAAGCTAGAATACCCGCAGCAAATTCGAGGTGGAAAGCTGCAAGCTTGGAGACGTACCACGGGCCATAATCCCGCAGGATGAATGACGCGATCAGCGCTACGATGACCCCGGGAAGCCGCACCAACGGAAACAGTATCGTTACTAGGGCGTAGAACGCCATCTCGTGTTGGAGCGTCCACCCGATGCCATAGAAAGGCAGCTCCTTGGTCGGCAACAGAGTCGCTGAATAGAGGAAATAGGTCGGCGTCTCGTGATTCTGCCAACCGCGCCAAATCGCAGCCAAAATTGCAAAGGTCGCGAGACAGAACAGCCAAAGAGGGTAGATGCGGAAGACCCTCTTGGTCAGAAACTCGGTAGGAGAAAAGGTCTTCTTGGTTGCGATCATGCAGATGACAAAGCCGCTGATCGCAAAGAAGAGATCAACGCCGAGTTCTCCGAATTTCGCAAGCGGGGCAATTGGGTAGGCGGCGTTTTCCGGGAACCGGACCAGCGCTAGCCAAGAGTGGAAGTAGAGAACGCTCAGCGCCGCGACCGCTCTTCCAATCTGAATTCCATCGAGCCTCATGGATGGCTTAGTACAGCCACAACCAAGCCGCGTAAATAGTTGTGCGTTGCGACCAAGGATTAAGTTACAAAAAATTCCACTAATTGTGCCGCGGTAGCCCTTTCCGCGATGGCCATCGCAGGGAACGAGAAGCGATGGCCCAGACTCGAGCCGCTCCGATCACCATTCGAGCGATCCGGTCGTGGCCTTCGAACGGCACTGCCCAGATGTGAAGAATCGATCCGGATCGCGAGCCCGGTTGTCGACGATTGAGGGAGAGCGGAGACTACGCCGGCGCGAGTGCCGGGACAGGCAGGGCGGTCACCGACTTGATCTTTTCCATTGCGAAGCGTGAGGTCACATTCTTCAGTGCGATCGCGCCGATCAGCTTCTTGTAGAACAGGTCATAGCTCTGCATATCGGCGACGACCACACGCAGGACGTAGTCGATGTCGCCGGCCATGCGGTAGAACTCGATCACCTCGGGCATCGCGCTGACGACCGACGCAAATCTCCTGAGCCACGTGTCGGAGTGGTCGTCGCTCTCGACGGACACAAAGACCGACAGACCCAGGCCGATCTTGTTCTGGTCGACGAGGGCGACCTTGCCGGTGATGACGCCCTCGTTCTCCAGACGCTGCACGCGCTTCCAGCAAGGGGTCGAGGAAAGTCCGACGCGCTCGCCGATCTCGGCGACCGACAGCGATGCATCTTCCTGGAGGACCCGCAAGATCTTGCGATCAATCGCATCGAGGCGGCGAGGCGTGACCGCCGAAAGCGTTTGGATGTCGCTCATGTGAAGAACTCTCATTCAAATGAAATGTCTGCATCAATGCTAGATGAAAGATTCTTCTACGCAAGCGGCCGGCGTTTTGAAAAAAGCGATCGCTGGAGAAATCCTTTCTGCAGGTTCTGCGCTTTGTAGTCCATCTATCCGGATGCTGCAGGTTGGAAGGCGTCGCGCTCAACGCTCGGGAAGCGTGCCGGCAGATATCGTGGGTTCGGTTGGTGTGGGGAAAGGCGCGGTAGCCTTCCCCCGTTGCCAAGAATCCCGATTTGCTTCCGTGAATGGACGCCGCCGCCTCCAGGCCGCGCACGCTGCTACTTCAGCATCGCCGCAACGTTGTCCTTGGTCACGACGTCGAGACCGGTGTGGATGATCTCCGGCACCTTCTGGCCCTTTTTGATGGCAAGCAGCGTATCCATCGCTTTCTCGCCCATCTCGAACGGGCGCTGTCCGATCAGCCCATTGGCGTAGCCCTCGTTCAGAAGCTCAAGCTGCATCTTGAGGGTGTCGGCCACGACGAGCGTGAACTTGCCTACGTCGATCTCCTTCTTGCTCTTGCTGGCGAATGCCTTGAAGCCTTCCGGCGCGAACATCGGCCAGCCGCCGACCGGGATGATCGCAGCAAGGTCGGGAGTCGCGGTGCGCAGATCGGTCATCTGCTGAACGCCCAGCGCAGGGTCATCGTTGCAGAAGGTCGGCGATCCCCCGACTTCGGTCCACTTCGAGCCCTTGAGCGCTTCGCGGACGCCATCGACGCGTTCGGCGAGGTTCGCCGCTCCCGGCCCGCCGGAGATCATCGCGTATTTTCCGCCATTGGGCCGGAGCTTCAGCAATTGCTTGCCGAGCGCGACGCCGAACTCCTTGTTGTCGGTGCCGATATAGGCAACCCGCTTCGAGCCAGGTGCGTCCGAGTCGAAGGTGATGACGGTGATGCCAGCCGCCGTCGCCGCCTCGATCGACTTGGTCATCGCGGCAACGTCGGCGACCGAGATCGCGAGGCCGTCCACCTTCTGGGTGATGAAGTCCTGGATGATCTGCGCTTGCGTCGCCGGCTCGTGCTCGACAGGACCCTTGTAGATGCATTCGATGTTGCCGAGTTCCTTGGCGCGCTTCTGGCAACCGTCGCGCGCGAAATCGAAGAACGGATTGTTCATCGCCTTGGGCACGATCACGAACTTGTAGCTCTGAGCAAAGCCGGGCGTCGCCATCATGGCGAGGACCGCGGCGGCAAGAAGTGTCTTCCTCATTGCTTCCCTCCACATTGTTCTTGTGCCTATTCCTCGAAATCGGCGGCTCCCGGAGGCGGATAGGCGGACATTCATGATCCTCCGGGGACGAACTCTTCAGGTCATGCGCGAGCGAAGACGATCGACCAGCACCGCCGCGATGATGATCACGCCCACCAGGGTCTGCTGCCAATAGGAGTTGACCTGCGCGAGCACGAGGCCGTTGCGGATCACCTCGAGCAGTACGCAGCCGACGATGGCTCCGAGCGGGCCGCCGGCGCCGCCGGCGAGATTGGCGCCGCCGATGACGGCGGCCGCAATGACATTGAGCTCGTAGGACGTCGCCATGTTTGCCGGCGCCGATCCCAGCCAGCCGCAGATGATGATGCCTTGCAGGCCCGCGGCGAGCGCGCAGATCACGTAGATCTCGATCTTCACCCGCACGACCGAAATGCCGGTCAGCGCAGCCGCCTTCTCGTTGCCGCCGACGGCAAAGACGTGGCGGCCGAAGCCGGTGTGGTGCAGCACGACCGCCATCGCGACCGCGAGAATGACGAGGTAGATGAACGGCGCGGGCAGGCCGAACACGACGCCCGACGTCAGCGTGTAGAAATAACCGGCTTCGGGGCCGCTGGGAAAACTGCCGCGGCCGTTGGAGACGACGTAGCCGAGGCCGCGCACGATCGAGAGCATGCCGAGCGTGGTGACGAAGGGTGACAGTCCGAGCACCGCGATGCAGAAGCCATTGACCAGGCCGACGATCAGCGCGACGCCGAGCCCTGCCAGGATCGAGACCAGCAGGATCAATCCAGGCAGATTGGCGATCACGGTCTTGCCGTCGCCGGCCAGATGTATGAACCAGTCCGCGCCAGGCATGCCCGGTGTCGAGATCTGCGTCATGACCATCGAGGTGATCATCGCGGAAAAGCACATCACCGAGCCCACCGAGAGATCGATACCGCCCGTGATGATAACGAAAGTCACGCCGAGCGTGGCGATGGCGATGAAGGAGAAATTCTTCGCCACATTCTGAATGTTGCCCTCGGTGAGGAAATAGGGGCTGGCGAAGTTCATCACCACGAACAGCGCCACCAGCGCGAGCAGGACGTAGCCGGTCTGCGAGGCAAAGAAGCCGCTCTGCCACCATTTGGCCTTGCCGACATTGGTGAAGGTGATGGGAGTTTCCAGGGGCGTGGCCATCACGCAGCCTCCTTCGCTCCCGTGATGAGGGAGGTGACTTCCTCGGGGCTGGTGTCGCCGATCGCCTTGTCGGCGCGTTTCTCGCCGCGACGCATCACGACCACGCGGTCGCAGACCGCGAACACGTCGGGCATGCGGTGCGAGATCAGCATCACCGCGACACCCTGTTCCTTCAGGCGGTGGATCAGGCCCAGGACCTGCTCGACCTGACGGACCGAGATCGCGGCTGTCGGCTCGTCCATCATCACCAGCTTGGCATTGGACAGCCGGGTCCGTGCGATCGCGACCGCCTGGCGCTGACCGCCCGACATCTGCTTGACGAGATCGTGCGGCCGGGTCTCCGAGCGCAGCTCGCCGAACAGCTCGAGCGCGCGGGCCGCCATCGCCTTGTGGTCGAGCAACGCGAACGGACCAAGCTTGCGCTTGAGCTCACGGCCGAGGAAGACATTGGCCGCTGCCGTGAGATTGTCGGCGAGCGCGAGGTCCTGATAGACCACTTCGATACCGATCGCGCGGGCATCGATCGGCCGGGCGAAATGAACCGGCTTGCCGTCAAAGCGGATCTCGCCGTGACTCGGCGGGAAATTGCCGGCGATGATCTTGACCAGCGTCGACTTGCCGGCGCCGTTGTCTCCCATCAGGCCGACCACCTCGCCGGGAGAAACGCGCAGGTCGACGCCATGCAACGCGCGAATGGCGCCGAACTCCTTGCCGATGCCCTTCAACTCAAGGACCGCGAGCCCGGCATCGTGAGGGGTTACCATGGCTGGTTTCGCTCAGACATGCTGGCAACCCCTCCCGATCAGAAGTGCACCAGCGTGCGCAGACCAAGGACCCAGGCATTCTCGGTCTTGATGCCCGTGGCATTGTAGCCGCGTCCGCCGGGATTGATCACGTACTGGGCATCGAACTTGAGGTTCATCCAGCCGGTCGCCTGCCAGCCGTACCAGGCTTCGATCGGAACTTCGTTTCCACCCGCATTCAGGGTGAGCGCCGCCGAATTCACGTGGGTCGTACCCACTGCGAAGCCGACTTCGTCTTCCGGGCGCCAGGAGAACGTTCCGGTGTGCCTGAAGCCCAGGGCGACCTGGTAATCCTGATACGACGTCCGGTGATCGGCGACGGTCGTATTGAGGAACATGTACCAACCCTGTGCCTTTGCACCTTCAACGGTCAGCCGCTGCAGGATCGATTCATAGATGCCATAGCGGCCGCGTTGATCGCCCAGATTCTGGTCCGAGACGCCGCCGATACCGGGGGCGATCGCGATGATACCCGGGAGGCCGCCGTCGATCGTCGACGCGCTGTCGTACCAGCCGCCGAAGCGCCAGGTCCCGTTCAGCGGACCGCTCGGCGCCCAGACCACCTCGACCGGCACCAGCACGCCGGAGGCCCGGCTCGAGCCGGGGACGCCCGGCAGGAAGTAGGTCGCGGAGTCCGACGTCGTCAGATAGTTCGGATTGGCATCGTAGACGCCGACCGAGAGCTGCCATTCCTTGGTGAAGTTGTAGTGTGCGACACCGGCCCATTGGCTCACCGGCCAGTTGTAGATGTAGCCGCCCTGGATGTTGCCGGGCTGACCGCCGCAGAAGGTCAGGTTGATGAACTCGCACAGGCCGAAGAAGAAGTCCGAGCCGACCGGCAAACGGCCGCCCTTGAGTTCAAGGCGATCATCGAACAGCTTCTGCGAATAGTAGAGTTCGGTGAGGCGCAGGATGTTGCCGCGACCGAACACTTCGTTGGTCAGCTGCAGGGCCGGAATGCCTGCCTCGTCATTCAGGTTGCGGCCGAAGCGATCGACCAGCGTGAGGCCGACCGTGCCGCCCTGGATGCCGGCAAGTTTCGCCATGTCGAACTTGGCCTGAAAAAACAGCTGTCCGGCGTTGGCGCCGGTGTTCCTGTTGCCGCCTGACAGGTTGGTGACGGCTTCATCGCCCAGCGTCAGGGCCAGCGAGATACCCCGTTCCTTCAGCTGCGTCCTGCCGAGATCGCCGAACAGATACGGTCTCGTCCAGAAATCATCGGTCTCCGTGTAAGGCACAGGCGGAGCCTTCGTTAAGAGATCGGCCGCATGTGCGCCGACGGTGGACAGAGATAACAAGGCGATCCCCACGCCGCACGCTCGCGCGATGTTTACAGACCAAGGTGACATTTTCTGCACTCCCAGCGTCCCCGGCTTTGTCCATTTTTGCGTCACGTTCCTGCCCAAAGCCCTTCAGCACTGGAACGTGCCCCCGTTAGTGTAGCGACACATCAACTTGAGATAGAAAACCCACGCGCACCAAAGCCATTCAGGACGGTGGTGAGGTCTGCCCGCGGCCGGGCTCGGCCCACAATGCCGACGTGGACGCGAGCGTCGGATGCCTGATCAGCCTTGCGCATCGAACTCTTCCCCCGTCCCTCTACCCAAGTCGCCGCGGTCATATTCCCGATCCTGGTTCTTCGTCATCGCGTCAAGCCTGATCGCCCGCGCTTGTCGGCAACGCTGCGGCGCCGCGCGGAGATGCGTTTTGCAGGATTGTGGTTTCCTTTGATCGAGGCGCCGTGCGGGCAAGACCGGCCAGCGCCGCCTTGCGCCTGCGCCGGGCCTGCAATTGCTGATCCGCTAGCACGCCGATCAGAATCACGGTTCCCATCACCGCGAAGTTCAGGGAGTTCGGAATGCCGAGGATGTTCACGAGGTTCTGCAGCACCTGCAGCAGCGCTGTCCCCAGCACGATGCCGAGAATCGAGCCTTCGCCGCCGCGCAGGCTGCAGCCGCCGAGGACGGCCGCCGCAATCGCATAGAGTTCGTAGAAATTGCCGAAGGAACTCGGAGAGACCGAGTTGGTGTAGAAGACGAACATCACGGTCGAGACGCCGGCGAGGCCGCCGCTGATGACATAGGCGGTCGCGATCACGAGATTCGTCCTGATGCCGGAGTAGCGCGCCGCCTCCTCGTTCTTGCCCACCGCATAGAGCCAGCGTCCGTAGACCGAACGATGCAGCAGCACGCCGAGGATCACCGCAAGGATGATCAGGAAGATGAAGGTGTTCGGAATGCCCGCGATATTGCCGGAGGCGATGTTGCTCAGCGTGCTGGCCTCGTCGCCGTAGCCGAAGCCGCGCGTCGAGTCGCTGGTGTAGTAGCGTGCGGCACCGCGATAGATCAGCAGCCCGCACAGCGTCACGATGAAGGGCTGCATCTTCAGCCGGGTGATCAGGAAGCCCTGGATGCCGCCCAGCGCGAGCCCGCCCATCAGCACCAGCATCAGCGCGAAGGGCCAGGGTACCTGATACGTCGTCAGCAGGTCGATGAAGACGACGCCAAGCAGCGCGAACATCGAGCCGAGCGAAAGATCGATGCCTCCGGTGATGATGACCAATCCTTCGCCCAGCGCGAACACACCGAACAGGCCGATCAAATTCGCCATGTTCAGCAGGTTCACGAACGACAGGAAGGCCGGATTGATCGCGCCGGTGATGGCGGAGATCACCGCCAGCAGCAAGAACAGGCCGAGTTCCTTCTTCATCATGGCGCAGCGGTCTCCAGGGTTTCGAGCGCCTGGCCGACCGCCAGCCTCAACACGTTGTATTCGCTGAACTGGTCGCGCTCGAGCACGCCGCTGACGCTGCCCTCATGCATCACCGCGACCCGGTCGGAGACGCCGATGACCTCTTCCATGTCGGATGAGATCATCACGATCGCGACGCCCTGGTCGGCGAGGCTGCGCATCAGGGCGTAGATCTCGCTCTTGGCGCCGACATCGATGCCGCGGGTCGGCTCGTCGAAGAACATCACGCGCGGCTGCATCGAAAGCCACTTGCCGAGCACCACCTTCTGCTGGTTGCCGCCGGAGAGCGTCACGGCCTCGATGTCGATGCTCGGCGCCTTGATCGACAGGCGCCGCGCTTGTTCCTTCGCGATTTTGCGCTCGGATCCGCCGTTGACCAGCCACATCCGGGCATGATCCAGCAGGCTGGCGAGCGTCACGTTCTCGCGGATCGGCAGCTCCAGCACCAGCCCGGATTTCTTGCGATCCTCCGGTACGAGGTAAATCCCTTGCCTGATCGCATCGCGCGGCGAGGCGACGCCGACCGGCGTGTTGTCGATCCTGATCTCGCCACCCAACAGCGGGTCGACGCCGAACACCGCGCGGGCAAGCGAGGTGCGGCCGGCGCCGACGAGCCCGGCGAGGCCGAGGATCTCGCCGCGCCGCACGGAAAGGTCGATCTGCCGGTCGGGAAAGGCCGTCGTCACAACGCCGGCGATATCGCAGCCGCCCGGCTGCGGCGCGTGCGCCGGCGGCGTATACAACGCCTTCAGGTCGCGGCCGATCATCAGGCGGATCATCGCGGCATGGCTCAGCTCGCCGCGCGTCAATTCGCCCACGGTGCGCCCGTCGCGCAGCACCACGACGCGATCCGCGCAGCTCATGATCTCGCCCAGCCTGTGGGAGATGTAGATCACCGAGATGCCGTGGGCCTTCAGGTCGGCGATCACCTCGAGCAGCCGTTCCGTCTCCGAAATGGTCAGGCTGGAGGTCGGCTCGTCCATGATGATCACGCGGGCTTCGATCGAGAGCGCCTTGGCGATCTCCACCATCTGGCGTTCGGCGATCGACAGATTGTCGACCAGCGTGTTCGGCGCGAAATCGGCGCCCAGCCGTTCCAGCAGCGGCGTCACGCGGGCACGCATCTCCGAATTGTCGACGAGCTTCAGCGGGCCGCCGGCGAGCTTCTCGCGCCCGATGAAGACATTGGCCGCGACGTCGAGATTCTCGAACAGGTTCAGTTCCTGGTGCACAAAGGCGATACCGGCGAGGGTGGCCTCGTTCACCGTCATCCTTGCGTGGTCGTTGCCGCCGATGCGGATCACGCCAGCGCTCGGCGCGATCACGCCGGCCAGCACGCGCATCAGCGTGGATTTGCCGGCGCCGTTCTCGCCGATCAGGCCCAGCACCTCGCCGCGGCAGACGCGCAGATTGACGTCGTCGAGCGCCCTGACTCCGGGATAGGTCTTGCTGATTCCGCTGAGTTCGAGCAGCGTTTCCGCCATTCGACATGTCCTCCTGCAACCCGCCCGGCGGCCTGTGGCGGCCGGGCGGTGAAGCCGACTGAAGTTACTTTTTCAGCAGTTCCTTCAATTGCCCGGCGAACTCCGCGACGTTGGTCTTGCTGATCACCTTGGTCGGCACGATCAGCTTGCTGTCCTTCGGAATCCAGGATTTGTCGCCGTTCAACGTCTTGATGATGTTGGTGGCGGAGAGATAGCCGAACTCGTAGGGCTGCTGCACGACGGTGGATTCGATCGTGCCGTCGGAAATGCCCCGCAGCGTCCGCTGGTCCTCGTCGAAGCCGACGATCTTCACCTTGCCGGCCTTGCCCGCGGCCTTCACGGCATCATAGATCAGCGGGGTCTCGTAGCTCCACAGGCCGGAGAGCAGTGCGATGTCGGGATACTTGACGAGCACGTTCTCCATGTTCGCCTTGGCCTTGGCAAAGTCCACCTGGTCGGTGAACACGTCGACCAGCTCGACCTTGGTGCCTGATATCGATTCCTTGATGCCCTGCACGCGCTCGCGGGCGTTGTCGGCATCCATCGTTCCGACGAACAGTGCGATCTTGCCGCCGTTCGGCAGCGCCTTCTTGATCTCCTCGCCGGCCTGTCGCCCGGCCGCGACGTTGTCGGTGCCGATATAGGCGAGACGGTTGCTCTGCGGTGCGTCGCTGTCGGTCGTGATCAGCACGGTCTTGGCCGCGACCTTGTTGAGCTCTTCGGTGGCATGCGGCGCATCGTCGACCGAGATCGAGATGCCGGCGACACCGCGCACCAGGAGGTCGTCCAGCTCGCGCCGCTGGCCGGCCGCGGTGCCTTCGTTGGTGACGATCAGCTCGATATTGTACTCCGGGTGCTCTTTCTGCGCCTTCTCAAGCCCGCGGCCCGCGATGGTCCAGAAGTCGGCTGCGACGTTGGTCACCAGCGCGATGGTCTTTTTTTGCTGTGCCTGTGCTATCCCGGTTGTCATCGCGAGCGCGGCTGCGCCCGCCAACAGCGGCACGATCAATCTTTTCATTGAGTCATTCATATGCACCTCCCTGTCGACACCCCCGGTGAGGGGATTTCACGCCCGGCGCTTTTCACGCCTTATTTTATTCACGTAACTAATAAATTAGCGCGACGAAATGTCCAGTCAAGGATGTTTGCGTCTGTGCTTTCAAGCAAAAATAGTGAGAAGGTGATGTATTTCGGTCGCAATCGGCGCTTTTTGGCCAACGTCTGAGGCTCATCCGTTGAATAATTTTATCAAGCGAATTAAAAAAGCCGACATGAATGAGCAGTCCGAACCGCTGAGACGTGCTTCCAGTCTGGCCCGCGGATCGAACCGCGGCCGCCTCGTCGAAGTCTTGCGGCGTCAGGGGCCACTGCCGCGCGTCGAGCTCGCCCGCAGCACAGGGCTGAGTTTCCCCGCCATTTCCGCCATCACGTCGAAGCTGATGGCGGAGGACCTGCTGTGCGAGGCCGAGACCGATGCGGCGACGCCGCTGCCTGACGATACCGACGAAGAGGATACGGATGGCCTGAACGGCCGTCGCCGCGGCCGGCCGGCGGTCTTGCTGACCCTGAACCCCGAGTTCGGCCGCATCATTGCGGTCTCGCTGCGCATGAATCTGATCGAGACATTGATCGCCGATTTCAGCGGCGCTGCCCTGGCGCAATCGCGGCTCGAGCTCACGACCCGCGGGCTCGATGCAGGCGCGTTGTGCGACCTCGTGACCGCGCAGATCGAGGCCATGCTGGATGAGACGGCCACGCCGCGAGACCGGCTGCTCGGAATCGGGATTGCGCTGCAGGGCATCGTCGATGCGGACAGCGGCAGGCATCTGTGGAGCCCGGCACTGTCGATCACCGACGTCGATCTGGCGACGCCGGTCCGCGAGGCATTCGGCGTCGAGGTCGTGATGGCGAACGACGCGGTCGCGGTGGCGCTGGCCCTCGTGGCCGCCGAGCCGGCGCTGGCACAGGGCCTCACGGCCACGCTCATGGTCGGTCACGGCATCGGCATGGGCATCGTTGTCGACGGTGAAGCGCGTTGGGGTGCCGGCGCGGGCAGCGAGATCGGCCATGTCAAGTTGACGCCGAACGGTCCGCAGTGTCGCTGCGGTCAGCGCGGCTGCATCGAGGCCCATCTCGCCGACTATGCGCTCTACCGCGACGCCCGCACCTTTCTCGATCTGCCGCCGGCGGTGTCGCAGCAACCGTCCGAGGCGCAGATGGCTCTGTTGCGCGCGCGGGCACGCGCCGGCGATCCCCGTCTCGAACAGCTGTTCCGGCAAGCAGGCCACGCGCTTGCCGAGGCGGTCGCCACGACGATCTCGGTGCTGCGCCCGCATCATTTGATCCTTGCGGGTCCCGGCCTGCAGGCGTTTGACATGATGCGCAGTGCCTATGAGGAGCGCCTCGAGCAGGCGGTGTTGCCTTGGCTGCTCAAGTCCACGGCGATTCATGTGCGTCCAAGCGAGTCGGCGACGATCGTCGACGGTATGGTGCGGCGGACGCTGCGGGTGGTGGACCGAAACTACATGGAGACGACCGAGTGAACCTCGGGAGCTGCGGCTCCTGTCTTGAGCCGCAGCAACGCAACCGACGCGCTTCAGGCGCCAAAGCGAGAGAATGCCAATGCAGGGTGCCATCTATCCAAGCCTCAAGGACCGGACCGTCCTGGTAACCGGTGGCGGTTCCGGCATCGGCGAGGCCATCGTCCGCCAGTTCATCGGCCAGGGCGCGCGGGTCGGATTCATCGATATCGATTTGACGTCCTCGGAGCAGCTGCTGTCGGATTTGGGGGCGCATGCCCGCGTGCACTTCGAGCACGCCGACCTGCGCGACATTGCCGCCTTGCGACGCGCGGTTGCCGGCATCCGCGAGGGGCTCGGGCCGATCACCATCCTGGTCAACAATGCGGCGCGCGACGACCGTCACGCGATCGAGGACGTCACACCGGAATTCTGGGACGAGCGGATCGCCGTCAACCTGAAGCATCAGTTCTTCAGCGCCCAGGCGGTCGCACCCGACATGAAACAGGCCGGAGGCGGTTCGATCGTCAACATCGGCTCGGTGAGCTGGGTGATCGGTCAGGGCAACATGCCCTGCTACACCACGGCGAAATCGGCGGTTCAGGGCCTCACCCGCGCGCTGGCGCGCGATCTCGGGCCGCACAACGTGCGGGTCAACTCCATCCTGCCCGGATGGATCATGACCCGACGGCAGCAGGATCTGTGGTTGACGCCCGAAGGCGTGGCCGAGCTGATGCAGCGCCAATGTCTCAAGCGCAAGCTCGTGCCTGACGACATCGCCCGCGTCGTCCTCTTCTTCGCTGCCGACGACAGCGGCGCATGCACCAACCAGAGCCACATCGTCGACGGCGGCTGGGTCTAGCGACTGCCGATTGCTGGACGGAGCGCGGCGAAGCTGCGCTCGCGTGCTGTTGCGAGGGCAGAAGTCAGGAACGGCCCGGCAGATTTGCCGCCAGCTTGTTGCTACGTCTTGGGAGCGGTCTGATGCGAACGCGTCAGATTGTCGGCCCACGCGTCGGCAATGTGGGGAAGGGTCAGATCCTGCTTGCGATCGAGCAGGAGCTCGAGCACGCGCGGTGGGGTCAATGGGAGCGCCTGGATGCGCTTGCCGGTGGCGTTTGCGACCGCGCATGCGACGGCCGCTCCGACATTCAGGATCGGTACCTCGCCGGCACCCTTGGTCCCGAGCGGTCCGATCGACGGCGCACCCTCGTAGAGACTGATCTCCACCGGCACGACATCCAGTGCCAGCGGCACGCGATAGGTCTCGAAACCGTTCTGGCAGACGCGACCGTTGCTGCCGATCGTGACTTCCTCGTGCAACGCATAACCCAGCCCCTGCACCACGCCGCCCTGGATCTGGCCATGGATGGCGCGCGGGTTCAGCGCGCGGCCGACGTCCTGCACCACGCGATAGCTGAGCACCTCGACATGTCCGGTTTCCGGATCGACCGCGACCTCGCAGTCGTGAACCGCGAAGACGGGAATGTCGATCGCGTCGATGAAATGTCCGGCCATGCAGCCCGGCATC
>DASVOL010000275.1:0-5471 GCA_036383375.1 Bradyrhizobium sp.
GAATTTGCGCTCGGCGCCCAGCACGACCAGATCGGCGTGCGCGGCGGCGAAGCCGTCGAGGCTTTCGCCGAGCACATTGTCGACCGCATTGATGAACTTCTTCATGGTGTCCTCCCCGCTTCGTCCAAAGCTTCGTTCCGATCGAACGGAACGAAGCTCCAGGTTCTTGTTTTGACGCGCTTTCTTCACGCGAACCGGGATCCACTTCGCTCGAAAACGCCTTGGTTGGCGTTTTCGTCTATTTTTCCCGCATGATGCCGATCAGGCGCCGCGTGAATTCCTGCAGCAGCGCGTCGAGCTCGGCATTGCGCTTGGCGCTGCCGAGATCCGGCAGATGCAATGTCAGCGTCCGCTCATGCGAGCCTTCGCTCAGCCGGCCGACCCGGCGCGGATGCGCGCGCGCATAGGCGCGCAAGAAGGCGGTCTTCGCCTGCGGCGGGAAGTGGCAGACATCGAAGATCGTGTTGAGATGCTGCACCGGGATCGGCACCGGATAGGCCGGATTGCTGATCTGGCTGACGAAGCTGCGGTTCTTGCCCATGGCATGGGCGAGGCGCAGCCGCATGCCGGACGGGCGGCTCTCCAGCACTTCCTTGAAGATGCGCTTGTAGGCCGCAACCGCGCCGGCTTCGGGCGCTTCATCGGCCGCCGTGTCAGCCAACACTGCCTCCGCTGCTCAGCCGGTCGATGGTCTGCTTGATCTGCGCCAGCGCCGATGGGTTCACGGACAATTCGCGCAGGCCGCAATTCAGCAGCGCGGGAACGCAGCGCGGATCACCCGCCATGTCGCCGCACAGGCTGACACTGACGCCGGCGCGGCGGCCGTGCTCGGCCGTCCGCGCGATCAGTTCGAGCACTGCGGGATGCAAGGGGTCCATCAGGGGGGCGAGAGCTCCGTTGGAACGATCGCAGGCCAGCACATATTGCGCGAGATCGTTCGAGCCGATCGAGAAAAACGACGCCTTGAAACTCGAGACCGCCAGGGCCGCCGCCGGAACCTCGACCATGATTCCGAGCTCCGGGAGCATCGCGGCAATGCCGTCGGCCTGCAAGCGCTGCACGATGTCGGCGAACAACTTCCGTCCCGCCTCGAGCTCGTCCGCCGACGTCACCATCGGGAACATGACCTTGAGATTGCCGCGCACCGCGGCGCGGGCCAGCGCGCGGAGCTGGACGGCAAAGATCTCGGGCCGGGCGAGGCAAAGCCGCAAGCCGCGCACGCCAAGGAACGGGTTGGCTTCGCCATCGAATGTAAAGCCAGGCACCGGCTTGTCGCCGCCGGCATCGAACGTGCGGATCGTGACGGGCCGCTGGCCGGCCCAGCGCAACACTGCGTCATAAGCCTGAAATTGGGTCTCCTCATCCGGCAGGTCGCTCCGCCCGGCGAGCAGGAACTCGGTCCGCATCAGGCCGATGCCGTCGGCATATTGCGCATCCGCATCATCGAGGTCGTCGACGCGCTGGATATTGATCAGGAGCTTGATGTGCTCGCCGCGCCACGAGGCCGTCGGCCGCCGCAGGATCGCACGCGCGGATGCCCGGCTCTTGCGATGGCTCTCGCGCCGCTTCTCGAAGATCCGCACCTGCTCGGCGCTGGGATCGAGCTCCAGCGTCGCACCTTCGCCGTCGAGCAGCGCCGTGGCGCCGGCATTGGGAATAGCACCAAGTTGCACGACCATCGGAATGCCGCGCGCCCGCGCCAGCATCGCAACGTGGCTGGTCGGACTGCCGTGCAGCAGCGCCAAGCCGCCGCCGCCGGACCAGTCGATCTCCAGGAAGCGCGACGGCGGCAGGTCGTCGGCACAGACGACGCCTCCGCTCGGGATCTTCAGCGGCTCGCCCTCGTCGCCGCGCAGGATGTGGACCACGCGGTCGCGCAAATCCGCAAGGTCCGACGAGCGCGCCTGCAGATACTCATCCGCCGCCGCATTGTACTCCGCGATCTGCTCGTCGAGCGTCGAGCGCCATGCGACGTCGGCCGGACGTCCCTCGCCGATCGACGCGAAGATCGCCTCGATCAGATCCTCATCCTCCAGCAATGCGACCTGGAATTCGAGGATCTGCGCGGCTTCGCCGCCGGCGCTGGCGGCAAGATCGGCGATCTGCCCGCTCGCGAGGTCGATCGCCTTGCGCAGTGCGAGCGCCTCCTCGACCAGCGTGCCGGCCACCCGTTCGCCGCCGGCGCCCGCATCGACGCGGACCAGCGGGCCATGGGCAAAGCCGATCGAGGCCGTCCTGCCGCGGTAAGCCGATCCTGCAGCGCCGCCCTGCATGCTAGCCTGCTCCATCCGGAAAATCGCTGGCAACCAGATCGACCAGGGCCGCGACGGCGGCCTCGGCGTCGTCGCCGGAGGCCTTGATCTCGATCACGCTGCCGTGCGCGGCGCGCATCGCCATGATCTTGGCCACGCTCTTGGCATTGATCCACTCAGGGGCGCCCGCGACCCGCACCGAGATCTGCGCCTCGAACTTCTTGGCGAGCTTGGTCAGCTTGACCGCCGGGCGCGCGTGCATGCCCACCGCATGCACCAGCCGCACATTGCCGGTGAATATCTGTCCGTCCGCTTTATCAAGCATGCTCATCATCCATCATCGCTTCGCCGACCTCAGTCGGCAGAGAGTTCCTCGGCCACGGCCTTCACCTGGGCCAGTGAGCTGCCGCCCGCCGCCTCGGTCGCCGCCATCACGGCGCCCTCGACGATCGGCGCGTTGCAGACGACGACGAGATCGCGCCGCGCCGGCTCCAGCATCTCCACCGCCATTTCGCTGTTGGTCTCGGCGCCGCCGAGATCGACCAGCACCGCGACACCCTTCGGCGACCAGGCGTCATTGATGGCGTCGATGATCAGCGGCACGCTGGTGCCCAATCCACCGTCGGGATTGCCGCCGCAGAACGCCACCTTGACCTCGCTGCCGACCATCTGCCGCACCATGTCGGCGGTCCCCTTGGCGATATCAGCTGAATGCGAGACGATCACGATCCCCACAGTGTCGGTCATGGGCGTGCCTCCAGGCCGGCGCACACCGCCTGCACCAGCACGCAGCTCGACCGTGCGCCGGGATCGACATGGCCGACGCTGCGCGCGCCGAGGAACGACGCACGTCCCTTGGTGGCCTGCATCGGCGCCGTCCGCTCGACCGCCTCGCTCGCGGTGGTGCGCACCCGCGCAATCAGATCCGGCTGGCCGGCCGCCGTCTTCAACGTCTCGAGCACGGGAACCAGCACATCCAGCATCGTCTTCTCACCGACCTGCGAGCGGCCGCGCGCGCTCACCGCGTTCACGGCGCTGCCGAACACGTCGGCGAGATCGTCGGGCAGGTGCTTGTCGTGCGACAGCGCTTCACCCGCGGCAAGAAAGAAGCTGCCATAGAGCGGCCCGGAGGCGCCGCCGACCGTCATCACCAGGGTCTTTCCAATCATCTTCAGCGCTTCGTCGAGTGGTTGCGCCGAGATCGCATCGAGTTTGCCGAGCACGGCTTCGCAGCCCCGCTTCATGTTGGTCCCGTGGTCGCCGTCGCCGATCGCCTGATCCAGGCTGGTCAGCTCCGGCGCGCTGGCGATGACCTGCTCAGCGGCCGCCTTGACCAACGACTTCAATGTCTCTGATGGCACCGACATCTCCTCGATCCTCTCGCCCCTCTAATGAACCGCCGCGGCAATGCGCTGCCCGGCGCGGTCGAAACACAACGGACGCACCAGATGCAAGTCGACCTCCTGGCCGGCCTGCAGCGGCTGATGCGGATCCGCCAGCGTCACCAGCGTCTCGCCCTTATAGTCCAGATGAATATGATTCTGCTCGCCGAGGTGCTCGACCCGATGCACGCGACCGACCATCTGCCCGCCATTGCGCGCGGCGAGTTGAAGATGCTCGGTGCGAATGCCGACCGTCTCGGTCCCGGCAGGCATCGCCATATCGGAGAGCAGGCGCGCCGGCAGGAAGTTGATCTGCGGCGTGCCGAGCCGCGAGGCGACGTAGCTGCTGGACGGGCTCTCGTAGATCTCCCGGGGCGTGCCGACCTGAAGCAACTGGCCGTCCCTGATCACGCCGATGCGCGAGGCCATCGTCATCGCCTCGACCTGATCGTGGGTGACATAGAGGATGGTCGCCCCGAGCTCGATCTGGATCCGCTTGAGTTCGAGCCGCAGCTCGGCGCGGAGCTTTGCGTCGAGCGAGGACAGCGGCTCGTCCATCAGATAGATCGAGGGATCGCGGACCAGCGCCCGGCCGATCGCCACGCGCTGCATCTCGCCACCGGAGAGGCGCGTGGCGCGGTTGTTCAGCTTGCTTGCGATATGCAGCAGCTCCGCGGTCTGCTCGACGCGCTTGCGGATGATCGGCTCCGCGACCCGCCGCGCAGGGGAGCGCAGCGGAAACGCCAGATTGTCGTAGACCGTGAGGTGCGGATATAGCGAATATTGCTGGAACACAAAGGCGATATCCCGCGAGCCCGGCGGATCGTGCGTCACGTCGCGCCCGTCGATCATGACCGAGCCCGTATCGGGGCTCTCCAGTCCGGTGACCAGCCGCAGCGTCGTCGTCTTGCCGGCGCCGCTCGGCCCGAGCAGGACCAGGAACTCGCCGTCGTTCACCGACAGCGAGAGATCTCGAACCGCTTCGATCGCGCCGAAGCGCTTGTTGACGTTGCGCAGGGTGACGTCAGCCATGGCGCGGGCTCTCCTCGCTCGCGGTCCGGATCGCACGGCCGCTGCCGATGTCGAACAGCGCCAGCCGCTCGGCGTTGAATTCGAGACCGATGGTCTCGCCGATCTGCACCGACGCGCTGGAGGGCAGCCGTGCGGCGATCCGTCCATAGGCCGTGTCGACGGTGACGATCTGGGTGGTGCCGAGATATTCCGCGCCGAACACCTCGCCGCGAACGGCGCCCGCGTCGGCGAAGCGGATATGTTCGGGTCGGACGCCGAGCGCCAGCGGCGCGCTGGCGCGGTCCTCGCGGATCTCCGGCACCGCGAGCCGGGTGTCGTGGAAGCTGACCGCGCGGTCGCCGGACCGCAGACCGCCCTCGAAGCGCAGGAAGTTCATCGGCGGCGAGCCGATGAAATCGGCGACGAACATGCTCGCGGGCCGGTCATAGACTTCCTGCGGCGTGCCGATCTGCTCGACACGTCCCTTGTTCATGACGGCGATCTGGTCGGCCATCGACATCGCCTCGAGCTGGTCGTGCGTGACATAGACCGTGGTCGCCTTGATGCGATCATGCAAGTCGCGCAGCTCTCCGCACATCAGATGGCGAAACTCGGCATCGAGCGCACCCAGCGGCTCGTCCATCAGGAACGCCTTCGGCCGCCGCACCATGGCGCGCCCGAGCGCGACGCGCTGGCGGTCGCCGCCCGAGAGCTTCGAGGTCTTGCTCGACAGCAGATGCTCGATCCGCAACATCCGTGCGGTCTCCTGCACCCGTTCGCGGATCTCGCGCCTCGCCATGCCCTGGCACTTCAGGGGGAAGCCGAT
>DASVOL010000276.1:0-9145 GCA_036383375.1 Bradyrhizobium sp.
TCCTGATTAGCAGTCCCGACAGATGCTCTTCAGCTTGCTGTTGAGCAGGCGGTCTTCACCTCGTCGCTTCCCACGAGGTGGTCTCGACCATTAGATGGATTCTAGCTGAGGCATATTGTCTCGGACCAGCATTGCAGCTTAATTCCACTTCGAGCCGGATGACTACTTAGCTGTCGCCTGGCGTGCTCCGCAGGGGACGAATTGGCGGGGCTCTAACTTTGAATTTCGAGCGGACAAGTCTGCCGGCGGTCATGGCTATGACCTCGGCGGAGATGGATGTGTGCTGGGCAGCGGGCGTTTGGGAACGCGATGGTGGACAAATCGGCTTACGTCAGCAGATCGGTTATTGCGCAGTCCTCGCAGACTGCGCCGCGTACGGTGAACAACCGAGATCTCCTCGGAGGCGAGAGGCTGCTGCTTATCAAGCATGAAGAGGAGTTCTATCGGCTGCAATTGACAGCCGCGGGCAAGCTTATCTTGACGAAGTAGCGAAGAGAGCGCCGGCGTTGAATCGGGGATTCTCGTGCTGCGCGTTAAGCATTCACGTTCCTAGCCAGCCACCTTTGCGAAGAGCGGAGGAAGCCAGCCAAAGAACTCATCTTGGCATGAGCCCAATGGGGGTGGCGATGGTTGGAAGATCTGGTCTGGGTTCGTCTCGGTTGCCGACGGTGCGATCGAGCGAGAAACGAAGCGGCCGCGAGCGAGGGGGCGCGAGACGACTATCGATATACGCTGGTCATTTGGCGTATGCCGTCCTGCTCGCGGTGATATTGTCGCTGGTTGCTTCTTCCGCCTTCGCCGAAGAGTCCATGTTTGCCTTTGTCTACACGACCGATCTGCTCCCTCAAGGCGGTAAGGAGGTCGAGCAATGGCTAACTTGGCGGCATCAGAAGAACGGCGGCACCTACGATCAGATCGAAGGCCGGACCGAGTTCGAATATGGTCTGTCCAGCAATCTTCAGGCGGCCATCTATCTCAACTACGCTTGGACGCAGGCCTATCACAATGGCCCGTTTAATGCGACGACCCCGCCCGAGCAGTTCGCCGACTACGCTGCCGGTCCGGACGATTACTTCAACGCGAAGCGTTTCACCGGCGTTTCGGGCGAGCTGATCTACCGGATTCTCAGCCCCTATACCGACGGTATCGGTCTTGCGCTCTACACCGAGCCGACGATCGGGAAAAACTTCTTCGAGCTGGAGAACAAGGTCATCGTGCAGAAGAACTTTCTGGACGATCTGTTGACCGTCGCGTTCAATTTCACCTATGCGCCCGAATTCCGCAACCTGCCTAGCGATGACAACCCAACTGTCTTCAACTGGCAGGAGGAAACCGACGTCAATTTCGCGCTCGCCGTCTCCTACCGCTTCATCGAGAATTGGTCGGCAGGAGTCGAGCTTGTTAACGAGCTCGAGTACAACAGCTTCAACTTCACGCACCTCTCGAACAGCGGCTACTATCTCGGCCCCACTATTCATTTCGGCGGCGAGCGTTTCTTCTTCACTGCGACCGCGCTCTGGCAGATGCCCTGGGCGACGGTGCACACCGACACGGTGCCGGGCTCGCTGGTGAATCATCTCGTGCTCGACAATGATTTCGAGCGCTTCCGTTTCCGGCTCAAAGCCGGCTACACCTTCTGAAGGACCTTACGATGAAGGCAAGTCATTGGATCTGGCTCCCGGTCGCCGCGATTTCCACTTCGGCCTATGCGACGACTTACTTTTCCGTCGAGCAGGCACAGCGCGCTATTTTTCCCGGTGCGACATTCACCGGTACGGGGCAATCGAATACGTGGCGGACGTCGAACGGCGGCTATTTCGTCGTTGAGCGCGTGGTCGGCAAGCATGAATATATTACGGTCGCGATCGGCATCAATCCAGACGGGACCGTCAAGCAGATCGAGATCATGGACTACCGGGAGTCCTATGGCTACGAGGTGCGCGATGCGTCTTGGCGCTCGCAATTTGTCGGCAAGAGCGCGAGCTCGCCACTGCAGCTTGGCGCCGACATCAAGAACATCAGCGGTGCCACGTTGTCGTCGAAGCACGTCACTGACGGCGTCAAACGGGTCCTGCAAAATTTGAAGGCGCGGGGATGAGACGTGCACGCCCGCTGCTGGGAACTTTCGTCGAGATCAGCGCGGTTGGCCTTGCCGAGCTGGCCCTGATGCGGGCGGTCGACGCCGCCTTCGCGGCGGTCGGGCGAGTGCATCGCCTGATGAGCTTTCATGATCCCGACAGCGATTTGTCACGTCTCAACCGCCAAGCCGCATCTCGGCCCGTAGTCGTCGACCCCTGGACGGCGAATCTGCTGCGCAGGGCACGTTCGCTGTTCGATGCAACGGACGGCCTGTTCGATTGTGCTGTCGGTCATGAGGCAATGCAGCGCGGCTCGTTGCCGTCGCAGGGCCTCGGGCATGTCAGGGGAGGAACGTTCGCGGCGGTTGAGCTCATGTCCGACGACCGGGTCAGGTTCTCGGCGAATATCGCCCTCGATCTTGGCGGCATCGCCAAGGGCTTTGCAGTCGATCGCGCCATCGGCGTCTTGCGGGCCCACGGGGTGCGCGAAGCCCTGGTCAATGCCGGCGGCGACATGCGCGTGATCGGCGAAACGGCCCAGCCCGTCTACATCCGCTGTCCCGGTGAAGATCGCCAGATCGTACAGGCAGGGCTCCTGCGCAACGCGGCGATTGCGACCTCCGCGGCCGTCCTGACCGTGCGCAAGGGGGCGGCGGAAGGAACGCTCCATTCAATTCAGCCTCCAGACTCGGCTTATTCGGTCATTGCTCCGACCTGCCTGTTGGCCGACGCGCTTACGAAGGTCCTGGTGCAGATCGGGCGGGCGGACGTTGGCTACTTTGCGCGGTTCGGCGTGCAGGCGTTTATCACGTCCGCCGCCGCGAACACGGAGAAGGTGGCCTGAGAGATGCGTCTTGGGGTCTGGCAGAAGACAGCTGTGTTCGCGACTGTCGCGGTGGTGGGGCTGTCGGGTCTGCTCTGGTTTGTTCTGCACGACGTCGTCGCGGACGAGCTCGGCGATACGACGCATCTGTTGCTATCGCTGCATGGTGTCTCGGCCTACGCTCTGCTCGTCGCCGTCGGCTCGCTGCTGCCGCTTCACGTCCGGGCGGGATGGCGGAGCGGGCGCAACACGATCACGGGTGTCGTGACGACTGCGGCCATGGCCGTCCTGAGCGTCACCGCGCTCATGCTGTATTACGGCGGAGAAGAGACGCAAGCGGCTGTAAAATGGATTCATCTCGCGTTCGGCTTCGCCTTGCTTGCGGTGTTTCCGGCACATGCCTTTTCCAGAATGACTCGCGTCATCCCGGATGACGAGGCGTTGCGTGCGAAGGATGGCTTGGCTACCGGGCGCGAAGCGGCCGCTCAACGAAGACAAGACGCTACGCGATCGGCAGGGGGACTTTCACTCGACAATCACCGGATCAAAGAGGCACAATAGGCGGCAGGCGACGCCCGAGTGACGTCACTCGTTGACCTTGCGCGACCTCCGGCGACATTCGCGATTGCACTGCAGTTGGACAAACCGGCGCTCCAGGGGCTGTGACCCAGGCCCGATCTGGGAGGACGAGGCCTAGCAGCCGCGGCAGATGCTCTTCAGCTTGCTGTTGAGCAGGCGGTCCTCCTCGTCGGAGGCCGCCTTGGTGTAGGGGTCGTCGGCGTGGCGCTTGTCGGCGGCAAATCCGTCGCCGCGGCTGGCGCCGCCGGCGTGCATGCCGTGGCCGTGGCCGCCCCGAGCGTCCACCGGCGCCATTGCGGCCGCAATCAGCGTCAGCAGTAGCCCGACCGTCGTGATCGTCCGCATGTGTTCCTCCTGCTGGCGGTAAATTACCGCGGACGCTGCGGCAAATCGGTGTCGGCCAACTTCACAATTTCGCGTGGCGGCAATCGGCCTGATCGTCGCGACAGGTTCCCCGGGATGCCGCCAGCGCGTCGCACATAGGCCGTCCGGGGATAGCTTCATGCCGACAATGCAGTGCTCGCGGCAGCAAAATGGTGTATCGGCAAGCTCTGGCGCGCCCAAGATGGGGCAGGACACGGTCCGGCGCCGGATAATCAAGATTTAGCAAGATTTCGGAGGAACGTTCATGTCGGCTCTGCCACTTTCGGGCATCAAGATTCTCGACCTGACGCGGGTGCTCGCGGGCCCGCTGTCGGCCCAGATGCTGGCGGATCTCGGCGCCGAGGTGATCAAGATCGAGCGGCCCGGCGGCGGCGACGACGCCCGCGCCTTTGGCCCGCCCTATCTCAAGGATCCTGAAGGCAAGGCAAATAACAACAATTCGTTCTACCTCTGCGCCAACCGCAACAAGAAGTCCGTCACCGTCAACATCGCCAAGCCCGAAGGGCAGGCCATCATCCGCGAGCTCGCCAAGTCGGTCGACGTGATGATGGAGAACTACAAGGTCGGCGATCTCAAGCGCTACGGCCTCGACTACGACACCATCAAGCAGCTCAACCCCGGCATCATCTACTGTTCGGTCACCGGCTTCGGCCAGACCGGCCCGTACGCCACGCGCGCCGGCTATGACGCGATCCTGCAGGCGATGGGCGGCCTGATGAGCGTCACCGGCCATATCGACGGCGAGCCGGGCGCGGGCCCGATGAAGGTCGGCCCCTCGATCGTCGACTACATGACCGGCATGAACACCTCGATCGGGATTCTCTCGGCGCTCTATCATCGCGACGCCAACAACGGCGAAGGGCAGCATGTCGACGTCTGCCTGTTCGACACCGTGATCGCCTCGCTGTCGCACTGGCTGCAGATCTATCTCGTCAACGGCAACATGCCGCCGCGCCGCGGCACCTGGGGCAATGGCGGCATGCCGGCCGGCGTGTTCCGCTGCACCGACGGCGAACTGATGCTGGTGGTCGGCAATGACGGCCAGTTCCAGCGCACCTGCGCCGTGCTCGGCGAACCTGAGCTCGCCAACGACAAGCGCTTCGTCAAGAACAACGACCGCGTCGTGCACGGCAAGGAGATCATGGCGATCTTCGCCGGCCTGTTCCTGAAGCATCCGGTCGACTACTGGCTGGACAAGCTCGAGGAGGCCGGCGTGCCGTCGGGCCCGATCAACAATTTCGAGCAGGTGTTCAGCGATCCGCATGTGCAGTCGCGCGGCATGCGGGTGAAGGTCGATCACCCCTTCGAGCCGAACCTGTCGCTGATCCGCAACGCGCTGACCTTCTCGGGCACGCCGATCACCGACTACCGTGCCCCGCCGCTGCTCGGCGCCGACACCAAGGACGTGCTGGCGACCATCGGCTACGACGACGCCAAGATCGAAGGGCTGAAGGCACAGGGGATTCTGTAGGCGCACGCCGGAGCCACGCCGGGTTGTTCCGTCACCCTGAGGTGGCCGCTTCTTCAGCGGCCCTCGAAGGGTCGACGGCCACCAGCCGGGCCGTTCATCCTTCGAGGCTCGCAAGAGCTCGCACCTCAGGATGACGGACTACTACGCGATAACACTTCGACCTGCATCGAAGCATCATTGACACGAGCCTGCTAGATTGGCGCCATCGATCCCTTATCGAAGGTGCCAATCATGAAACGGGAAGTGATCCGCGTCGAACCGATCTCGAGCTGGCTGGAGCGCTGGAAGGCGCCGGCGTCGGCGGTCACGCGCGCCGGCAATATGGTGTTCGTCTCTGGCCTGCCGCCGTTCGATCCCGCAACCGGCGAGATCGCCACTGGGGCCTCGATCGAGCGGCAGAGCGAACTGGTGATGGAGCAGCTCAAGCAATGCCTGGAGGCCGCCGGCGCGTCGTTCGACAACGTGATGAAGTGCAACATCTTCTGCACCTCGGCAAAGCACTTCGCGACCTTCAACGCGATCTACCGGAGATATTTCGCGGACGACCTGCCTGCGCGGATCTTCGTCTGCATCCCGGAATGGACCGGGCCGTTCGACATCGAGATCGACTGCATCGCGATGGTGTAGGGCGGATAGTCTTACAGATCCTGACGCGTCAGGCGGCCGTGCACCACGACCGGTCGCAGCGCCGGCTTGCTCGGCGCATCGCCCATCGTCAGCGCCATCACCGAGACCGTGACCACGCGGTCGATGATGGCGCGGACGTCGTCAAGATCGCATTTGCCTTCCGACAGCCGCAACAGGCGTTCCTTCTCGCGGATGGTGTGGTGCGCCATCGCGAGCGCGAAGTGCAGGCCCCAGTAAAGTTCGGTGTCGTCACGGCCCGGCATCGCGCGGCGCATCGCTGCGGCGAACTTGCGCAAATGATCGACCTCGCGATTCTTGATGCGGCGGATCGGCGGCACCGATTCAATCGAGGCGCGGATCATGAAACGCGCCGCGGTCGAACCCTCGCGATCGGGTCCGAGGCAACCGCGCAGGGTCGGGCCGACGAGGGCGCGCATGATGTCCTCGATCGAGGCGCGTCCGCCGCCATTTTCCTCCGCCGCCTTCAATTCATTGAGACGTTCGCGGTTGGTCTGGATGCTGCGGGTGACGAACAGCTCCGCGATCAGTTCGTCCTTGGAGCCGAAATGATAATTCACCGCCGCGAGGTTGACGTTCGCCTCCGCGACGATGTCGCGCAGCGTGACGTCGCCGAAGCCGCGGTCGGCATACAGCCGCTCGGCGGCGGCGAGAATGGCGGATCTGGTCTGGTCGCTGGCCATGGCTGAGAGCCTTTCCGTTATTCCGCGGCGCGCCGGGGAATCACGAAGACGACAGGGAGTTGCATTTCAAACATTTGTATGAAACTATCGTTTGAAGAGCCGGAAATGTCAATCCGCAGATCGCGGGGCGGCGTTCTGGCACACCACCGCCGCCGTTTTCGCGAACGCCCTTGCGGGCCGCGGAGGCGGGGTCAACAATGTTGCCCAAAAGGCCAAAACCGAAGTTCAAGGCCCGAGTTCACGGCCCAAGTTCAAGGCCAAGTCCGCGGCCCAAGTCTAGGAAACGAGGAGCGTCCCATGGATTTCACGATGTCGGCCAGGCAGAAGGAATGGCTCGAGCGCGTTCAGGCCTTCATGAAAACGCATGTCCGCCCCGCCGTGCCGATCTACGACAAGCAGGACGCCGAAGGCCCGCGCTGGAAGGTGATCCCGATCCTCGAGGATCTGAAGAAGAAGGCGAAGGCCGAAGGCCTCTGGAACATGTTCATGCCGCCGTCCTCGCACGAGGATGACGAATTCCACGGCGCGGGATTGACCAATCTCGAATATGCGCTGCTGTCGGAAGAGATGGGCCGCATCTCCTGGGCGTCGGAAGTGTTCAACTGCTCCGCCCCGGATACCGGCAACATGGAAGTGTTCATCCGCTACGGCAGCAAGGAGCAGAAGCGCAAATGGCTGCGCCCGCTGATGGACGGCGAGATCCGCTCCGCCTTCCTGATGACCGAGCCGGCGGTTGCGTCCTCAGACGCCACCAACATCGAGACCCGCATCGAGAAGGACGGCGATCACTACGTCATCAACGGCCGCAAATGGTGGTCGTCGGGCGTCGGCGATCCCCGCTGCAAGATCGCGATCCTGATGGGCAAGACCGACTTCAACGCCGCCAAGCATCAGCAGCAGTCGCAGATCCTGGTGCCGCTCGACACCCCCGGCATCAAGGTCGAGAAGATGCTGCCGGTGTTCGGCTTCGACGATGCGCCGCACGGCCATGCCCAGGTGCTGCTCGAAAACGTCCGCGTGCCGAAGGAAAACATCCTGCTCGGCGAAGGCCGCGGCTTCGAGATCGCGCAGGGCCGGCTCGGCCCGGGCCGCATCCATCACTGCATGCGTACCATCGGCAAGGCCGAGGAGTCGCTCGAGAAGATGGTGAAGCGGCTCGCCTCGCGCACCGCGTTCGGCAAGAAGATCATCGAGCAATCGGTCTGGGAGCAGCGCATCGGCGAGGCCCGCACCGACATCGAGATGACCCGCCTGTTGTGCCTCAAGGCCGCCGACATGATGGACAAGGTCGGCAACAAGACCGCGCAGGCCGAGATCGCGATGATC
Organism: Bradyrhizobium sp.; assembly: GCA_036383375.1. GTDB lineage: Bacteria > Pseudomonadota > Alphaproteobacteria > Rhizobiales > Xanthobacteraceae > Bradyrhizobium. The sequence goes on from DASVOL010000276.1 coordinate 7,990, forward strand.
AAGGTTGCCGCTCCGAACATGGCGCTCAAGATCATCGACCAGGCGATCCAGGCTTACGGCGGCGCCGGCGTCTCCGACGAAGCCGGGCTCGCCAAGGACTATGCCCACATCCGCACGCTGCGCCTGGCAGACGGTCCGGACGAGGTGCACAATCGCGCCATTGCCAGACTTGAACTTCGGAAGTATGCAAACACGTCGCATTGAGCATGATGCGAAACGCATGGCGTTCGCGCTAACATCGTGCTCAGAATGAAAAAGAGAAATCAGGCTGGTGTGCCAGCCTGATTGAAGGAGCGTCCGACGGCGCTCCCCAAAAACTGAATTGAGGGAGCGTCATCGTGGCGGACGGCGTCAGGAAAGACGAAGAATTTTCCGGCACAAGGGAAGTCGAGGAACGCCATCGTATCAACGAGGCGAACCTCGCGGCCTGGATGCAGGAACACGTCGAGGGCTATCAGGGCCCGCTCAAGGTCCTGCAGTTCAAGGGTGGCCAGTCCAACCCGACCTACAAGCTCGAGACTCCCGGCCGCAATTACGTGATGCGCCGCCGGCCGTTCGGTAAATTGTTGCCGTCGGCCCATGCGGTGGATCGCGAGTTCCGCGTCATCGCGGCGCTCGGCAAGCAGAATTTCCCGGTCGCGAAAGCCTACGCGCTGTGCACCGACGATGCGGTGATCGGCTCGGCCTTCTACATCATGTCGATGGAAGAGGGGCGGGTGTTCTGGGACCCGACGCTGCCGAGCCAGGAGCCCGACGCGCGCCGCAAGATCTTCACCAGCAAGATCGAGACGCTGGCGAAGCTGCACATGCTCGATCCCGAAAAGATCGGCCTCGGCGATTTCGGCAAGCCCGGCAATTATTTTGCACGCCAGGTCGACCGCTGGACCAAGCAGTACCGCGCATCCGAGACGCAGCACATTCCGGAATTCGAGAAGCTCGCGGAGTGGCTGCCGAAGACGGTGCCGGAGCAGAAGCGCGTCTCGATCGTGCACGGTGACTATCGCCTCGACAACATGATCTTCCATGCCACCGAGCCGCGGGTGCAGGCGGTGCTCGACTGGGAACTGTCGACGCTGGGCGATCCCATGGCCGACTTCACCTATCTCTTGATGCAGTGGACCATGCCGGGCCTCGCCAACGCCGACCTCAAGGCGTT
>DASVOL010000277.1:0-12150 GCA_036383375.1 Bradyrhizobium sp.
GCGCTCTGTCCTGCCGCGGCGCTTGGCCGCGGCAAGGTGCAGGAAACCGCAAGGCCCAGCGCGCGCAATCCGAATATCCGTCTCGTCAGCATCTCTCGTCTCCGTTGGCGGCGCGAACCTGCCGGGCGGCGTGACGGAGCACAAACAATCATTTATACAACGAGGCATGAGGAAAACTTGGTCATGACGCCGTGCGCCGGCACCTCCCGCTGAACGCGCTGCGCGCCTTTGAGGCCTCCGCGCGGCTCTTGAGCTTCACCCGCGCGGGGCTGGAGCTGCGCGTGACGCAGACCGCGATCAGCCATCAGGTCAAGCAGCTCGAGGAGTTGCTCGGCGCGAGCCTGTTCCGCCGCCTGCCGCGCGGGCTGGTGCTGACCGACGAGGGGCTCGCGCTGCTGCCGGTGCTGACAGACGCGCTCGACCGGATCGGGGCCGCGATCGACCGCATCGAGGCCAAGGGCACGCGCGAGGTCGTCACCGTCGGCTGCGTCACGACGCTCGCGACCGGATGGCTGTTGCAACGGGTCGATCGCTTCAAACGCGCGCATCCCTATATCGACCTGCGCCTGCTCACCAACAACAACCGCGTCGACATTGCGGGCGACGGGCTCGATCTCGCGCTGCGCTTCGGCGACGGCTCGTGGCACGGCACCGAGGCGATCCATTTGCTGTCCGCGCCGCTCTCGCCGGTGTGCTGCGCTGAGGTGGCGGGCCGGCTGCGCAAGCCGTCTGATCTCGCGCAGGAATTCCTGCTGCGCTCCTACCGTGCCGAGGAATGGCCGTTGTGGTTTGCGGTGGCCGGCGCGCCATGTCCGAAGATCCAGGGACCGATCTTCGACAGTTCGGTGGCGATGGCCGAGGCCGCGGCGCGCGGCGTCGGCGTCGGGCTGGTGCCGATCGCGATGTTCAACAATGAGTTGGTGTCCGGCCGGCTGGTGCGGCCGTTCGCGGCCGAAGTTCCGGCCGGCTCGTATTGGCTGACCTGGCTGAAGTCGCGCGAGGTGACGGCCGGCATGCGCGCGTTTCGGGATTGGCTACTCGACACGCTGCGGGCGGAGGTGAGTGAGAGCGAGGAGGTGAGGGATGCGCCGCAGGTGCCTGCCGCGCGACCCAAGCCGAAAGCAAAGGCCAAGACAAAGACGAAGCCCGCGAAGAAGCGTCGGTAAGCAAAGGCCTTGGTCCCGTCATCCTGAGGTGCGAGCCCTTTGCGAGCCTCGAAGGATGCACGGCCACCACTCGGGCCGTCGACCCTTCGAGGGCCGCTGAAGAAGCGGCCACCTCAGGGTGACGGTGAGGGAGTGGGGCGCGCTGACAACTCGTCCGTCACAAGGGTGCTACCTACGCCAGATGGCACGCCACAGAATGCCCGTTGCTGCCTTCGCGCAGCTCCGGCGCGGTCTGACGGCAACGCTCTTCGGCGATCGGGCAGCGGGTGTGGAAGTGGCAGCCCTTCGGCGGGTTCATCGGGCTCGGCACGTCGCCCTTCAGCCGGATGCGGAGCTTCTTCGCCTTGGGATCCGCCACCGGCACCGCCGACAACAGTGCCTTGGTGTAGGGATGCTGCGGATTGCGGTAGAGATCGCTGGCCTTGGCGAGCTCGACGATGCGGCCGAGATACATCACCGCGACGCGGTCGGAGATGTGCTCGACGACGGAGAGATCGTGGGCCACGAACAGATAGGTGAGGTTCAGCTCGGCCTGCAGATCCTCGAGCAGGTTGATGACCTGGGCCTGGATCGAGACGTCGAGCGCCGAGACCGGCTCGTCGCACACGATCAGTTTCGGCTCCAGGGTCAGCGCGCGGGCGATCGCGATGCGCTGGCGCTGGCCGCCGGAGAATTCATGCGGATAGCGCCGCATGTGCTCGGCCTTCAGCCCGACCTTGACCAGAAGGCGCGCGACGCGGTCCTCGCGCTCGCTGGCTGACGTCACGAGATTATGGATGATGAAGGGCTCGGCGAGGATCGCGCCGACCGTCATGCGCGGATTGAGTGAGGCGAACGGGTCCTGGAAGACGAGCTGCATGTTGCGCCGCATGGCGCGCAGATCGCCGCCACCGAGGCCGATCACGTTCTGGCCGTCGAACACGACTTCGCCCGAGGTCGGCTCGATCAGCCGCAAGACGCAGCGCCCGGTGGTCGACTTGCCGCAACCGGATTCGCCGACGAGACCGAGCGTCTCGCCACGGTTGACCGCAAACGACACGCCGTCGACCGCGTAGACCTGCCCGACCTCGCGCGATAACAGGCCGCCGAGCACCGGAAAGTGCTTCTTCAGATTGCTGACGCGCAGCAGCGGTTCGCTCATGACGCGTCTCCGAGGTGGCAGGCCATGCGATGGCCGGGCGCGATCTCGCGCAGCCGCGGCTCCTGCTCGGTGCAGATGCTCATGGCGTGCTTGCAGCGGGAAGCAAACCGGCAGCCGGGCGGCGGGTTGATCAGGATCGGCACTGAGCCGCCGATCGCTTCCAGCCGGGTCTTGTGCTCGGCGTCGAGATCGATGCGCGGGATCGAGCGGATCAGGCCCTGGGTGTAGGGATGGCTCGGATTGCCGAACAATTCGTCGACCGCCGCCTCTTCCACCACCTTGCCGGCATACATCACGACGACGCGCTGCGCGGTCTCGGCGACCACGCCCATGGCGTGGGTGATCAGCATCACCGCCATGCCGAGGCGTTCCTTCATGTCCTGCAGCAGATCGAGGATCTGCGCCTGGATGGTGACGTCGAGCGCGGTGGTCGGCTCGTCCGCGATCACGAGCTTGGGCCGGCAGGCCAGCGCCATCGCGATCATCACGCGCTGGCGCATGCCGCCGGAGAACTGGTGCGGATAATGATGCACGCGGCCCGCGGCATTGGGGATCTGCACCAGCGTCAGCATCTCGACAGTGCGCTCGAGCGCCTGCTTCCTGGTCACCGCCTCGTGGCGGCGCAGGCTCTCGGCGATCTGCTCGCCGATGGTCAGCACCGGGTTGAGCGAGGTCATCGGCTCCTGGAAGATGAAGCCGATCTCCTTGGCCCGGATGTCGTCGAGCTCGTGGCTAGTCAGCGGCGCCAGATCGCGACCCTCGAACATGATCTCGCCGGCCACGATCTTGCCCGGCGGCATCGCGATCAGCTTCAGGATCGACATTGCGGTGACGGTCTTGCCGCAGCCGGATTCGCCGACCACGCAGAGTGTCTCGCCGCGGTTGATGCTGATGTCGACGCCGTCGACCGCCTGAACGATGCCGTCGTCGGTGGTGAAATGGGTTTTCAGGCCCTTGATGTCGAGCAGCGCCATCAGATCACCTTGCGGGCGTCGAGCGCGTCGCGCAGCCCGTCGCCGATGAAGTTGATGGCGACGACCGCGATGAAGATCGCGCCGCCCGGAAACAACGCCCAATGCGGGCCGATGTCGAGAAAGTCCTTGGCGTCATAGAGGATGCGGCCCCAGGTCGGCGTGTCAGGCGGGAAGCCGAGGCCGAGGAACGAGAGTGTCGATTCGGCGATGATCGCGGCGGCGACGTCGATCGTGCCGGCGATGATCACGGGTCCCAGCGCATTGGGCAGGATGTGGCGCACCACCTGCCGCACCGGGCTCGCGCCGAGCGCGCGCGCCGCCTCGACGAATTCCTTCTCGCGCAGCGACAGGAACTGGGCGCGCACCAGGCGGGCGACCGGCATCCAGCGCAGGCCGCCGATGACGAGCACGATCAGGATGAAGATGCCGCCCTCCGGGCCGAACATGGCCTTGAGCCCGTCGCGGAACAGATAGATCAGCATCAAGAGCAGCGGCAGCTGCGGCAGCGACAGGAACAGGTCGGTCAGCCACATCAGCGCGTAGCCGAGCGGACCGCGCGACATGCCGGCGAGCGCGCCGATCAGCGTGCCGACGAACACCGAGACCAGCATCGCGGCAAGGCCGACTGCGAGCGAGATGCGGCCGCCATAGATCATGCGGGCGAGCAGGTCCTGGCCGAGATCGTCGGTGCCGAACGGATGCGCCAGCGAGGGGCCCTGCAGGCCGGCCACCACGTCGATGTCGCTGATCGAGACGCGCCAGATGAACGGGCCGATCACGACGGCCGCAATCAGCAGCAGCAGCAGCACGGCGCTGACCACGGCGGGCCGGTGCCGGCGGTAGCGCCGCCAGGTTTCGCGCCAGGGCGAGTGGCCGCGCCGCTCAGCGGAAGGAGATGCGAGGGTCAAGCCAGCCATAGAGGACATCTGCAATCAGGTTGAACAGCACCACAAGACACGCGAACACGAAGGCCACGGCCATCACGACCGGCGTATCATTGGCGAGGATGGAGGAAATCAGCAGCGAGCCGATACCGGGAATCCGGAAGATCTGCTCCGTGACGATGGCACCGCCGAACACCGCGGGCATCTGGAGCGCGATCAGCGTGACGACCGGGATCATCGCATTGCGCATCACATGCTTGAGGATCACCTTGGCTTGCCCGAGCCCCTTGGCGCGCGCGGTGGTGACATAGTCGAGCCGGATCACGTCGAGCATCGCCGAGCGCACGAAGCGGGTCATCGACGCTGCCTGGAACAGGCCGAGCACCATCACCGGCATGATGGCCTGCCGGATCATCTCCAATAGCCAGGGGATGCCGCTGCCGGGGACGTCGGTGTAGACGAAGGGCAGCCAGTCCAGCTTCACCGAGAACACCAGGATGAACAGGATGCCGGTGAAGAAGGTCGGCAGCGAGAAGCCGATGAAGGCGAAGGTGTTGGCGAGCTGGTCGAACAGCGAATAGGGCCGGGTGGCGGCATAGACGCCGACCGGGATCGCGATCAGCAGCGCCAAGAGCTGCGCCGAGCCGATCACGTAGAGCGTGGTCGGCAGCCGCTGCAGGACCAGCGTGTCGACGTTGATCCGGCTGACAAAGGAGAAGCCCCAGTCGCCCTGCGCCATCGCCGCGAGCCAGTGCAGATAGCGGAGATAGATCGGATCATCGAGCCCGAACTTGGTGCGCAGCGCGGCCTGCACTTCGGGTGGTACGTTCGGATTGGTCGCGAGCTCGCTGAACGGATCGCCCGGCGCGAGCGCCAGCACGACGAACAGCACGACCGAAATCCCGAGCAGGCTCGGGATCGCGATCAGCAGACGGCGCAGGATATACTGACTCATCGAGAGATCATCTGACTAACGCTCGCACCTTGAGCACGTTGATCTTGCTTCCAGTCGAAAGGCGAGCTTCACCCAGCCCCGCGTGCGGGGAGAGGTCGGAATTCAAGCACGGCTTGAATTCCGGGTGAGGGGGACTCTCCAAGAACTCATCTCTCACGGTATTTTCGGTTGGAGCCCCTCTCCCCGCAAGAACGGGCAGAGGGAGAACATGCACCCAATCAACTCCGAACCTGTCCCCGTGTCTCAGGTTTCGCGATACCAGTCTTGCAGATTGTCGGTTTGGTTGGCCCAGCCGGAGAGCGCGGGCCGCACCGTGTTGGAGCAGGCTTCCACCGCAAGGCGATGCATCACGGGGATCATGACGTTGTCCTGCCACATCAGATCGTTGCACTTGATGTAGAGGTCCGCCCGCTTGATCGGATCGGTCTCGGTATCGGCGGCATCAACCGCGGCGTCGTAGTCCTTGTTGACCCAGCGCGGGAAGTTCGGTCCCTGCCACTTGTTCTCCTTGGTGGAGACGTTGCGCGAATGATACCGGCGCATGTGCAGGGCCGGATCGGGCTGCGTCATCGGGATCTGGAACATCTCGATATCGGCATAGAAATGCGCATAGGTGTCGGGGTTGGCGACGTCGGAGGAGAAGAACACCGAGGCCACCACCGATTTCAGCTCGACGTCGATGCCCGCCTTCTGGCAGGCCTGCTTGACGATCGCCTGGGTCTTCTGCCGCGGTCCGTTGATCGAGGTCTGGTACAAGAGCTTCAGCTTCTTGCCGTCCTTCTCGCGGATGCCGTCGGAGCCCGCCTTCCAGCCGGCCTCTTCGAGCAGCGCGCTCGCCTTCTCGACCGAGAACTCCCATTTGGTGTTCTTGGAGACGAACTCCTCGGGGCCGTTGAGATAGTTGGCGGTGGCGCGGCCGGCGCGGCCGTAGATCACCTTCTTGATGGACTCGCGGTCGACCAGCAGCGCGAGCGCCTGGCGCACGCGTGGGTCGGACAGGATCGGATGCTTGGTCTTCATCGACGAGCGTTCGCCGTCGACCTCGGTATTGGGGTCGGTGAAGTTGATGGCGATGAATTCGATGTCGCCGCCGACGGCATAGAGCGTCTTGCCCTTGCCGCCCTTCTCCAGCCGCAGCAGCACCTCGTCCTCGACCTGGATATTCCAGGCGAAATCATATTCGCCGGTCTGGATCACGGCGCGCGCCGCCGACACCGCGTCGCCGCCGCCCTTCATCTCGATCGTGTCGAAATAGGGCCGGTTCGCCATGTGGTAGTCGGCATTGATCTCGCCGCGGATCAGATCGCCCGGCTTGAATTCGATGAACTTGTAGGGGCCGGTGCCGACCGGCTTCAGATTGGTCGGCGCCTCGCGCGACTTGCCGCCCTTGAATTCCGCGAACAGGTGTTTCGGAATGATGCAGCCATAGGCGCCGACGAACGCGTTGGCCCAGAACGGCGTCGGATCCTTGAACCTGATGCGGACCGTGAGGTCGTCGACCTTCTCCACGGTCATGCCGGCATAAGTCGCGCTCGAGACCGCGGCCGTCGCCGGGTCGCTGGCATATTCGTATGTGAAGACGACGTCGTCGGCGCTGAACGGTTTCCCGTCATGCCATTTGACGCCGGGTTTGAGTTTCCAGACCACCGATTTGGCGTCGGCGGCGAGCCCGCCATTCTGGATCGAGGGAATCTCGGCGGCGAGGATCGGGTTGAGATGGCCGTCGACGTCCCAACTGGCCAGCGGCTCATAGAAGATGCGCGAGCCGTCCTGATCCTTGGTGCCGGTGGCGAAATGCGGATTGAGCAGGGTCGGGCCCTGCCACCACAACAGTTTCAGCGGTCCGCCGCCGCCGCGCTTGGTCGGCTTGTACGGATTTGGGCTCTGCGCCATCGCGACGCCGCCGATCGCCAGTATCTGGTTCGCCAACGGCGCGGTGAGGCCGACGGCAATCATTCGCTTGACGAAGGCGCGGCGGTCCATCCGTCCGTCCTTTACGTCGTCGATCATCCCGCGCAGATTGTTGTCGAACATTGTCCCCTCGGTCGGCTCACGTGTGATTGCGGCGGGCCTTGGAACCGGCCGCCGTGCTGGCAGCAGATGGCACACCGAATGACCGCGAAGGTCAACGGCTCCAACGCCACACGGTCTAGGTCTTTTGGCTATCGCTTGTGCAGAACCGCTCCGCGGCGCACATCGGTTCGGCATTTCGGTGCCAAAGCGCGGCTGCGCGCGCCTCGCGGTGCGGAAAATTTGTTCGTTATCCCTTGGTCCGAGATGCTTTTTTGTCACGCGCGCGGGTTTTCGAGCGACGTGGATGCCGCTTCGCGTGACGAAAGCGCGTCAAGGCAAAAATCCAGAGTCCCGTTCCAGTCCAATCGGAACGGGGATAGACGCAGGCCGGACCTCGCATCGAGGTGCGGGTCCGGCCTGTTAGATGTGGCGCTCAGGCGACCGACATGTCCAACGGCGGTGCAACATTCGCCGGCAGCGGGCTGACATAAGGCGTTCTGGTGGTCCGCTTCTTGAGGTCGGCTTTGGCGGCCGCGATCAGCTCCGGCTCCATCAGCGCCTTGACGCCGAGTCCGGCCATCGCCTTGGCGGCCTGCACCATCGCCTTGTGCGCGGCCGGCGTCTTGCCCTGCGCCACAACCTGCCAGGTGTGGAACGGCGTGCCGATTGCAACCGTCGGTGCATGGACCTGCACCGTCGGCACCACCCAGCTGACGTCGCCGACATCGGTCGAGCCGACCAGCGGATTGCGCTTGGCGTCGATCGGCACCAGGAAATCGGCCAGCGGCCGGTCGGTCGGATCCATGCCGATCGCGTAATAGACCGAGGCGATGTCCTTGTCGGTCAGGGTCGCGCGGATCTTGCCGGCGAAATCCTTGTCGGCATCATCGAAATGCGGCGGGCCGAGATCTTCCATGATCCGGTGCAGGGTCTGCTCCAGCGGCGTATTGGGCAGGATGTTGGAGACCGCGGAGATGATCTTCATCTCCATCTTGGTCTCGGTCATCAAAGCTGCGCCTTGCGCGATCTTGTTCACGCGCTCGACCAGTTCGTTCATGCCGGGCAGGTCGCGGGCGCGGATCGAGTAGCGCACGCGGGCATGGGCCTGCACCACGTTGGGTGCAATGCCGCCGGTGTCGAGCAGCGCGTAATGCACGCGGGCATCGCTCGGCATGTGCTCGCGCATATAGTTGACGCCGACATTCATCAATTCCACCGCATCGAGCGCGCTGCGGCCGAGATGCGGCGAGGCGGCTGCGTGCGAGGTCCGGCCGGTGAAGATGAAATCGGCACGGGTGTTGGCAAGCGACGGCGTCACCGCCACCTCCCAGAAACTGTGCGGATGCCAAGTGATGGCGATGTCGGCGTCCTCGAACGCGCCACAGCGCACCATGAAGGCCTTTGCCGCGCCGCCTTCCTCGGCGGGACAGCCGTAATAGCGCACCCGGCCCGGCACCTTGTTGGCCGCAAGCCAGTCCTTCACCGCGGTCGCGGCGAGCAGCGCGGAGGAGCCGAGCAGATTATGGCCGCAGCCATGGCCGTGGCCGCCGGTCTCGACCGGGCGAGGTTCGGCAATTCCGGCCTCCTGGCTGAGGCCGGGCAGGGCGTCATATTCGCCGAGGAAAGCAATGACCGGGCCACCCTCGCCCCATTCGCCCATCACAGCGGTCGGAATGTCGGCGAGGTTCTCGGTGATACGGAAACCCTGGTGGCGCAGTTCGGCCAGATGTTCGGCGGACGAGCGCGCCTCGGTGTAGCAGACCTCGGGCATCGCCCAGACCCGGTCGCTCAATTCGATGAAACGCGGCTTGATCGTGTCGACGCCGCGCCAAACATCATTACGGTTGTCCATTTGCTTCGGTTCCTTAGCTCGCTGGAACATGATCCGGAAAAGTGTGGAGCGGTTTTCCGAAAAGATCATGCCCGAACAATGAGCCAAAGTGCGATGACTTTTCATCGCACTTTGGCCAATCTGAAGCGCAAAAGGCTAGCAGCTTGGCGCGGCGCCGCCTAGCTTGTGGCGGCAGACCAGCTTTTCGGCAGCGTCACGTCTTGGTGTGCAGAGAAACAGTCGCAAAGGGCACCGGGCGCCTACCTTGAGCGATCAGTCCGGCTTCCTCTATGATGTGGCTCGCGAGGACGTGGCCCGACCATGCATGATGCAATTCCGTCTCTGTTGCCGAGAAATCCGGGCCACCAGTTCGTAATCTATGCCGACGCCTGCTCGGGGGTAGCAGGCGCGCTGCATGAGCGCACCTTCGCGTCGGTCAACAACGTGGTCCGCCGGCTCAATCCTGCACCCGAATTCATTCTCTTCCCCGGCGACGAGATCATCGGCCTCACCGCCGATGCCGAGGCGTTGCGCGCACAGTGGCGGCATTGGCTTGAAGTCGAAATGGCCTGGCTCGACCGGCGCGCGGTGCCGCTGTGGCACACGACCGGCAACCACACGACTTACGACGAGATGAGCGAGGCGGTGTTTCGCGAGGTGCTGCAGCTGCCGCGCAATGGTCCACCGGGGCAGGAGGGCCTGTCCTACTGTGTCCGCCGCGACGATCTGTTGATGGTGTTCGTGCACACGCTGTGGAGCGGGCTGGGCGGCGAGGGCCATGTCGAGACCGATTGGCTGCAGGCAGTCCTCGAACAGCACAGGGATGCCAGGCACAAGCTGGTGCTGGGACATCATCCGGTGTACCCGATCAATGGCTTCAGCGGCAGCTATCAGCGCGAGATCGGCCACGAATACGGCGCGCGCTTCTGGGATATCCTGGTCCGCGCCGGCGTGACCGCCTATCTGTGCAGCCACATCCTCGCATTCGATGTTCAGGTCCATCGCGGCGTGCTGCAGATCTGCACGGCGGGCGCGGGCACCGCGCACCGGATGCCCGAAGGCGTCGAGTATCTGCATTGCGTGCAGGCGGCGCTCGATCAGGACGGTCTTCGCTATCAGGTGCTCGACACCGAAGGCGCCGTGCGCGAGCAGCTCGTATGGCCGCTGCCATCGCTCGACCATGCCGCGTGGTCGCCGTTGCCGCACGGGACCAGCCCCGCGCTACTGTCCGGAATGGCGGCGCCCGCGACGGTCGTCGCCCTGAAATTGTCGGGCCGCACCGCTGCTGCAAGCGCCGCGCCGCAAACGCTGTTGTGCACGCCTGTGCCCGATATGATCGCACCGCTCTGGCTCGGCCTGCGCGGGCGAAACCAGACGCTCACCTTGATCCTCGGGCGTGAACCCGGGCGTAGCCCCCATTACTGGGTCGGTCCCGATTTTGGCGATGAGCGGGATTTCGACCTCGACATCGCCTTCTATCCGGACATGGGACCGGGCGGCGTGCTGTGGCGACGGCGAGGTGACATCAGCTGGACGTCGTTCGCGGCGATATCGGCGACGGGGCTCGAGCGGTTCACGTGGCCCGCGCGCTGGAGCGTCGGATGCGGCGAGCGTGGAGCGGACGACAGGCGATATGCCGGACCACGGCTCGACGTCGCGGCGGCTGTGATTGCTTTGTCTTGAGAAAAGTCTTGGCTAGGTCAGCGACGGCCCGGCTGAGACGCGGAGCAAGGAAGCGGGTGGCCTAGTCAGGCTTCTTCGGCTGGTCGCGTTCCGCGCTTTTCAACTCGCGATCGATCAGCGTGCAGACCCGCCGCTGCGCCAGCAGGCCGAGCCGCGCGCGTGTGGTGCCGTGCTTGATCTTACCGTTGATTTCGAATGACCAGCTCCAGAGGTCGGGTTCGATGTTGGTGAGCGTGTATTGAATGTCCCGATGACGATCGATCAGCTTCTTCATGCCGTTTCTTTTTGTTGGCTGAAGATTGCATAGCGAGATCGAGAAGGCGTCTGTATCCGGACGACTACCTACACAATTGGTCTAAGTGTCCGCGCGACGGAATTTTTCGCACTCGCTGAGTTTTGGGGGCGTTATCCAGTGCCTGCGCGATCATGTGGCGAGAATGTTGGTGCACGACAGCCGCGCCACACCCTCGGTGTCGTCCCTGCGAAAGCAGGGACCCAACCACGAAGGGTTATTGGTGGACGAACGTCGGAACGACCAGTCCTCTCAACAATGATGGCCGCGGAGTATGGGTCCCTGCTTTCGCAGGGACGACGAGGGACAGGTCTCGATCCGCCAGGGTCTTGTACGTCCCGTCCTCACAAATTGATCACCCCGCGCCGCGCCGCATGCGCCACCGCGTCGGTGCGACCGGTGGCGTCGAGCTTGTCGAGCAGGGAGCCGACGTGAAACTTGGCGGTGTGCACCGAAATCCCGAGCCGCTGTGCGATCATCTTGTTGGACGCGCCTTCGGCCAGCAGCGCCAGCACGTCGAGCTCGCGCGGCGTCAGCTCGAAGTCACTGCCGCCTGCGGTCTCCCGGTTGCGTGCGACGATCGCAGCCGTCGCTTGTTCGCCCGGCGCGGCAAGCCGCAGGCCGGCGACGCTGCCGAGCAACGTCGCCAGCCGGTCGGCGAGGGCGGGATCGTCGATCTCGAGTGCGATGACGATGTCGGAGGCAGGCTCGCTGCTCACGTCTCAGGCCTTTCGCCGACCGTCACCTTGAAGTTCAATGGCTCGCCGCCGCGATGCACGGTGAGTTCGACCACGCTGCCGACGCTCTGCGGTCCGAGGCCGCGCGACAAGGCGCGGACGCCGGACAGCTTCTCGCCGTTGACGGCAATGATCACGTCGCCCTGGCGGATGCCGGCGGCAGCCGAGGGGCCGGACTTATCGACATTCATCACCATCGCGCCGAGGCCGTCGTCGAGACGAACCGGCTGCAGCCCGACGCCGAGATATCCGCGCGCGATGCGGCCGCTCTTCTCGAGCTGGGCTGCGACCCGCTCGATGGTCGCGGCAGGGATCGTCAGCACGCGGCGCGGGCCGAGCACCGCCATACCGAACGGCGCACCTGCGGCATTCAGCGCCAGCCCGCCCTGCTGGCTGTGCCGCAGCCGGATGTCGAGCTCGATCCGCGCGTCGATCTCGCCGCCGCGCAGGCTGCGCCAGGCGGCGCCGGATCGC
>DASVOL010000278.1:0-3308 GCA_036383375.1 Bradyrhizobium sp.
GGCCTGCGAGCCGACGGAGGGGAAATAGCCGGAGGCGCAGAACAGGTTCTCGGTCTTGTCGGCGCCGATGCCGAGCAGCGCGGTTTCGTCGAAACAGCCGGCAAAGCGCAACGTGGTGGCGGCGAGCCCGGCATCGGCGAAGGCGCGGTTGAAGGTTACGCCGTCGGTGCCGATCAGCGAGATCAGCACGACGTCGGGCTTCGCCGCCCGGATCCGCTCCAGATGCGCCTCGTGATCGTCCTCGCCGACCGGCACGAACTCCTCGCCAACCACAAGGCCGCCGGTCTCCTTGATGTAGCGCTTCACCGCGCGGTGCGACTGCCAGGGCCAGACATAATCGCTGCCGATCAGGTACCAGCGCCTGGCGCGCTTCGCCTCGGCCAGCCAGTGGATCGACGGCCTGTTCTGCCAGCGCGGCGTCTCGCCGATCGCAATGACGCCCGGCGTCCGCTCGCCGCCCTCATAGACCGGCGTGTAGATGTAAGGAATCTTGCTGCGGGTGATGAGGTGACGCAGCGCGACACGCACCGCGCTGGTGTGCATGCCCATGATGAGATCGACCTCGTCGGAGGCGATCGCCTGCTCGGCGCGGTCGACCACCTCGTCGAGCGGGCCGCCGGCGTCGTAGACCTGGAACTCGATCTCGCGGCCGAGGATGCCGCCGCGCCGGTTGAGTTCCGCAACGGCGAGCTGCGCGGTCGAGGTCGCGGCGGGTGCCCACATCCCGGGCGAACCGGAGCAACAGAGAAAGCCGCCGATCCGCAGCCGGTTGCGCGCGCCGCGCGGACCGAACCCGCCGCGATCCATTGGCGCCAGCACGCGATCCGACGTCGCCGACGCCAGGTTCCTGAACAGCAGGGATGGCGGGAACGGGAGGTCTCTTGCCATGACGTTGGGCGTCGAATGCACACCTGCTCCTGTCCGGCACCGGCGCACGCCGCTCACGGCATCGCCCTCGCGGGCGACGGTGCCACGCTAGATCCTCTTGATCACATTGAAGTCGAGACCGTCGGCCTCGGCAAGATAGATCGGCATTTCGGCGCGGCCGTCGCGAATGGTCACAGTGCCGCGGGCGCCGCTGTAGACGAGGTTGCGCGCCGCAGCGAACAATGGCCCCGTCGAGAGCGAGCGGGCCCGGTTGGCCGCAGCTTCCAGAAAGCGCATTCCCTCGTAATTGGACTGCCCGACCGAGCCGATCGGCGGCGCATGCGGACCGAACATCGCGCGGTAGCTGATCTGGAACTCGTCATTGGCGCGCGAATCGACGCAGCCGAAATAGCCGGAGGCGCAGAACAGGTTCTCGGTCGCGTCCGGCCCGATGCCGAGCAGCACGGTCTCGTCCATCGCGCCCGCATAGCGCAGCGTCGAGGCGGCGAGCCCGGCTTCGGCAAAGGCGCGGTTGAAGGTGATGCTGTCGGTGCCGATCAGGGTGATCAGCACCACATCGGGCTGGGCGGCGCGGATCCGCGCCAGATGCGGCTCGTGATCGTCCTCGCCGAGCGGGACGAATTCCTCGCCGACCACCTGGCCGCCGGCCTCCTTGATGTAGCGCTTCACCGCGCGATGCGATTGCCAGGGCCAGACATAGTCGCTGCCGATCAGGTACCAGCGCTGCGCCTTCTTGACCTCGGTAAGCCAGTGGATCGCCGGGCGGCTTTCGGCGCGCGGAGTCTCGCCGATCGCCATCACCCCTGGTGTCCGCTCGCCGCCCTCATAGACCGGTGTGTAGACATAGGGGATGCGGCCGGCCGTGACCTTGCGCAGTGCGAGGCGGACCGCCGAGATATGCGAGCCCATGATCACGTCGATCTCGTCGAACGCGATCGCCCGCTCGGCGCGGCGCACCACCTCCTCGATCGGACCGCCGGCGTCGTACATCGACAATTCGACCTCGCGGCCGCGGATGCCGCCGCGCCGGTTGATCTCGGCAACCGCGAGCATGACGCTGTTGGCCGAGATCGGCCCCCAGATCCCGGGCGCGCCGGAGAAGGTGATGAAATTGCCGATTCTAAGCTTGCTGTCGGTGCCGCCACGGCGCGAGGAGCCCGGCTTGACGGTCAAAGCGAGATCGGCCGCGCAGGACGACGGATTTCGAAACAGGTGCGGCGGCGCGACGGGCATGCCGCCATACGCCTGGAAAGGGACCGTCGAGAGCACGCCAACTCCTGTCTGGGAAGCAGTACGCAACGCAGCCAGCGGGCGGTCACGGCATCCGCCCTTTGGTTGGGGGAATATCCTAGGGGAAAATATTGAATATTCAACAATTGAAGTGCATATAGAAATGGCATGAGTTGCCGGACATTCATTCACCGGGTCAGGAACCAGGTCTCACGCCGTGGCTAAACCGCCGAAAGAAAATTCCCCGATCACCGAACACCTCACCTACCTGCTCGCGCAAGCCAACCGGGAGATCAACCGGCAGTTGGAGACGCGGCTGGCCAAGGAAGGCGTGCCGGTCGAGCAGTGGCGCATCCTCAAAGTGCTGTCCGACGGCAACGGCCACTCGATGGGCGAGCTTGCCGACGCGGTGCTGCTCAACCATCCGACGCTGACCAAGATGATCGACCGCATGGTGTCGGATGCGCTGGTCTATCGCGTGCAGGATCCCAAGGATCGCCGCAAGGTGCTGATGTTCGTCTCCGACCGCGGCAAGGCGCTGTGCCGCCGGCTCAACTCGCTGGCGGTGAGCCAGGAGGAGCACATCGTCGAGAGCTATGGCGACAAGTCGACCACCGAGCTCAAGCGCCTCTTGGAAAGCCTGATCGGCAGCGCCAACTGAGGCCGGGCCGGCCGGCGGCGCCGCGATCCAAACCACTCGAAAAAAGACCGGCGGAGATGTCGGGAGGCGGGCGGCTGGGCCGTCCTGTGGGCGCGCCCAACGGGCGCGGCCTTCGCGTGTCATCGCGCAGGTTCCCCCGATCGACAAACCAGCGAGGACACCCCGTCATGACTTCGATCACGCCGTTCCTCTGGCTCGACAACAACGTCCGTGAGGCCGTCGCCTTCTACAAATCGGTGTTTCCGAACGCCGAGATCGAGACCGTCAGCGACTTCATGGCGAGCTTCGAGCTCGAGGGGCAGCGGTTCTACGCGCTCAATGGCGGGCCGCAACACAAGTTCAACGAGGCGGTGTCGTTCTTCCTGAGCGTCGAGACCCAGGAGCAGGTGGACTACTTCTGGGAGAAGCTCACCGACGGCGGCCAGGAATCGCGCTGCGGCTGGCTCAAGGACCGCTTCGGCCTGTCCTGGCAGGTGATCCCGACGGCGCTGAGCCGCTATCTCGGCGACCCCGACCGCAAGGCGGCCGA
>DASVOL010000279.1:0-2504 GCA_036383375.1 Bradyrhizobium sp.
GATGGCACGACGTCGCAATGCACCAGATCGAACCGCTCCTTCAGCCGGGAAGCGAGCTCCATGCAGGCCGCAATGGGGTGCTCGAGACGAAACGTGATCAGCCGCTCGGCAAGACACAGCGAGACCAGGCGCTGCGCCGAGGCGCGCGACACCTGCAGCATTTTCGCAATTTCGTCCTGGGTGTGGCCCGCGATGAAGTACAGCCAGCCGGCGCGCGCCGCATCGTCGAGGCGAGACCTTTCGTTGTCGGGCGCAGCCATGATCTTGAGTCAGCCTTCGTTCCAGAAATCCGTCATCGCGGCGAAGATTCGATCCGCCCCCGCCTGCTTCAACAGAGCACTGCCGTCCGCCAACCGATAGTGGGCGCCGCCAACAAATCCCCACACTTTCATCCCCGCGGCCCTCGCCGCCATGACCCCGCTGACGCTGTCCTCGATCACAAGCGTGCGGCGCGGATCGGCTCCCATTTTGCCGGCGGCAAACAGGAAGAGATCCGGCGCTGGCTTGCCCTGCTCGACCATCTGCGCGGTGTAGAGCCGTGGCCCGAAGCTCGACGCAAGACCGGTCAGCTCCAGCGAGAACCTCACGCGGTCAAGATCGCTCGACGAGGCGACGCAATACGGCAGCTGCAGCTCCGCGAGCACGGCGGCGATGCCGGCAATCGGCTTGAGCTGCGATCGGAAGGTCTCGCGCACCTGCTGCGCCAATTCAGGCAGGAAGGTCGCCGGCAACGGCTTGCCCACGCCCCGGCAATACGCGGCCAGGGCCGTGGTGCTGCGCCCGAGGAAGAGTTCGAGCGCCCGTTCGGTGCTCATCTCGATGCCGGCCTTCGTCATCGCCTCGGCGAGGCAGCGGCAGCTCAATTCCTCGCTGTCGACGAGCACGCCGTCACAGTCGAAGATGACCAGATCGGTCTGGGGCAGCCGCGGATCCATCCCGACATGAGATCATATGCTCACGACATGAGCAATAGATCACAGTTCCGCGCGCGGAATGCCGCGCCTCAAATGGTCGCGGTGCACCGCCAACCATGCTGTGCGACAAGGCGAAATGCCGCATGACACACCTCTGATCGCGACCGTCGTCGCGGGCCTTGGACTCGCCTTCGTCTTCGGAACCATCGCGCAGCGCTTTCGGGTTCCGCCACTGGTCGGTTATCTGCTCGCGGGTGTCGCGGTGGGTCCATTCACGCCAGGTTTCGTCGCCGATCAGGCGCTGGCGACCGAGCTCGCGGAGCTCGGGATCATTCTCCTGATGTTCGGCGTCGGCCTGCATTTCTCGCTGAACGACCTGCTGTCGGTGCGCGCGATCGCGGTGCCCGGTGCCATTGCGCAGATTGCGGTCGCCACATTGTTGGGTCTCGGCCTTGCGCTGTTGATGGGCTGGACCGTCGGCGCCGGCCTGGTGTTCGGGCTCGCGCTGTCGGTCGCAAGTACCGTCGTGCTGTTGCGCGCGCTGCAGGAGCGCCGCCTGATGGACACCGAACGCGGCAAGATCGCGGTCGGCTGGCTGATCGTCGAAGACCTCGCCATGGTGCTCGCGCTGGTGCTGTTCCCGGCGGTCGCGAGCTTCCAAGGCGGCGATGGCGCCGGGCTCGTCTCCGATCCGCTCGCCACCCGCTTCGGCCTCGGGCTGACCGGCGTACTGGTGCTGACGCTGGTCAAGATCGCCGTGTTCATCGCGCTGATGCTGGTGGTCGGACGGCGGCTGATCCCATGGGCCCTGCACTACATCGCGCATACCGGGTCGCGCGAGCTGTTCCGGCTGGCCGTGCTCGCGATCGCGCTCTGCATCGCGTTCGGCGCGACCAAGCTGTTCGGGGTTTCGCTGGCGCTCGGCGCCTTCTTCGCCGGGATGATGCTGCGGGAATCGCCGCTGAGCCAGCGCGCCGCCCAGGAGACCCTGCCGCTGCGCGACGCATTCGCCGTGCTGTTCTTCGTCTCGGTCGGCATGCTGTTCGATCCGCTCAGCGTGGTGCGCGAGCCCTGGCCGTTTCTCGCGACGCTGTTCGTCATCGTGGTCGGCAAGTCGCTTGCGGCGCTACTGATCGTTGTGCTGTTCCGTCACCCGATGGCGACCGCCCTGATGATCTCGGCGAGCCTCGCCCAGATCGGCGAATTCTCCTTCATCATGGCCGAGCTCGGCGTTGCGCTCAATCTGCTGCCGAAGGCCGGCCGCGACCTGATCCTGGCCGGCGCGATCTTCTCGATCATGCTCAATCCGCTGGTGTTCGCGGTGGTCGACTGGCTGACCTCGCGGCTCGAGAAGCCGCAGGCCGCCTCGCCGACCGTTGCAACCACTGAACCGATCCCGATCACCGGCCTGCAGGATCACACCATCCTGGTCGGCTACGGCCGGGTCGGCAGCCTCGTGGGCGATGCCCTGCATCAGCGCAACGCGCCGTTCCTCGCCGTCGAGGCGTCCGACGACATGGTCGCAAAGCTCAAGCAGCGCGGCATCGAGGCCCTGATGGGCAACGCCGCGCGCGCCAGCGTGCTGCGCGC
>DASVOL010000280.1:0-10666 GCA_036383375.1 Bradyrhizobium sp.
TCGAAATCGGCCGGGATGATGAACGGCGTCATCTCGTCGGTGAGGTCGATCTCGGCCGTGGTCTCGACCGTCTCGGTGATCACCTTCATGCCGACCCAGCAGCCCGAGTAGCGCGACATCGCGATGCCCAGGAGGCCCATCTCGATCATTTCGTGGATGCTGGAGGGATAGAGGTAGGGCATCAGCGCGGAGATGAAGGCGTGGTCGGACTGATGCGGGACGGTGGAGGACTTTGCGCCGTGGTCGTCGCCGGCCAGGCAGAGCACGCCGCCGTTTTTGGCGGAGCCCGCGGCATTGCCGTGGCGGAAGACGTCGCCGCAGCGGTCGACGCCGGGCCCCTTGCCGTACCAGATGCCGACGGCGCCATCATATTTGGCGCCGGACGACAGGCCGAGCTGCTGCGAGCCCCAGATCGCGGTGGCCGCGAGGTCCTCGTTCACGCCGGGCTGGAATTTGATGTTGTACTGCTCGAGATGCTTGCGGGCAGCAAACAGCTGCTGGTCGTAGCCGCCGAGGGGGGAACCGCGATAGCCGGAGATGAAGCCGGCCGTGTTGAGGCCTGCGGCGCGGTCGCGTCTGATCTGCGCCATGGGCAGGCGGACCAGCGCCTGGATGCCGGTCATGAAGACGTGACCGGTGCCTTGGGTGTATTTCTGGTCGAGGCTGATAGGCCCTTGGTTGATTCCCATTTAGCCCTCTTTGCGCTGGTCGCGACGCCCGCTTTTTAGCTAGTCATCCGAACTTGTTAGAACCAGTCTATGTCGGATATTCCGGCCCGCGCAGCACAATTCTGGGCGACCGAGCCCGTCGCTCGAAAATCGCAACTTCGTACCGGGAATATTGCAGCGCCGTTTCGGTTTCTGTCGCAGGACAGGCCCGCGGCGAAATGGCGTAACGCGTCCTGTGGACCGGAAGGTGCAGAAGGTGAATGGATGCGGCGACGACATCGAACGATCGGTGCGATTCTGGCCAGTATGCTGTTGTGCAGTGCGTTCGCGGCCCGCGAATGCATCGCTGCGCCAAGCGACGACCTCGTCGCCCGCGGCAAGGCGCTCACGATTGCCGGCGACTGCGCAAGCTGCCACACCGCCGATCCGGCAAAGCCGTTCGCCGGGGGCAAGCGGATCGACACGCCGTTCGGTGCGGTGTTCTCGCCCAACCTGACCCCCGATCGCGATACCGGCATCGGCGCCTGGAGCGACGACGATTTCCTGCGCGCGCTGCGGATGGGCGTCTCGCCAAACGGGGCGCATTACTACCCGGCCTTCCCCTACCCGTCTTTCACCAAGCTGATCCGCGACGACATCCTGGCGATCCGCGCCTATCTCGCGACGCTTGCGCCCGTGAGCAACAGGGCGCCGCCGCCGGAGCTGCGCTGGCCGTTGAAGTATCGCGTGCTGATGCAGGCCTGGAACGCCCTGTTCTTCACGCCGGGCATCATCCAGCCCGACCAGAGCAAGACCGCGGAATGGAATCGCGGCCGCTACCTCGTCGAAGCCCTCGCCCATTGCGGCGCCTGCCACACGCCGAAGAATGCCTTCGGCGCCGACAAGCGCGACCAGGCGCTCGGTGGCAGCATGGTGCAGGGCATGTTTGCGCCGCGGCTCGATGGCGCCGCGCGCAGCGGGCTGAAGTCCTGGAGCGCGGCCGACATCGCCGAATATTTGCAGAGCGGCCGCAACGGGCACAGCCATGCCGGTCCATTAATGTCCGAGGTGGTGGTCAATTCGACCTCGAAGATGAGCGACGCCGACGTGCGCGCGATCGCGGTCTATCTGAAGAGCCTGCCGGCGGGCGCGCCGGAGCCGCAGGTCACTCCGCCCCCGCCGGCGCAGATGAGCAACGGCGAGCGGGTCTATCGCGGCGCCTGCGTCGCCTGCCATGAGCTCGATGGCTCCGGCGCGCCGCGGATCTATCCGCCACTGCCCGGCAACGCCAACCTGCAGTCGGCCAATGCTGCGAGCACGCTGCGCATCATCCTCGACGGCGCACAGACCTTGACCACGCCGCGCGCGCCGAACGCAGGCTCGATGCCGGCCTATCCGAAACTCACCGACCAGGAGGTCGCCGACGTCGCGACCTATATCCGCAATTCCTGGGGCAATGCGGCGCCGGCCGTGACCGCGGACGAGGTCGCCAGGGCGCGAACAGCGAAATAAGGGCGCGGACGGCGAGATAGCCGATCACTGGTCCTCGCCGCCGAAGACGAATTTCGGCATCTCCCATTTGTAGCGGATCGCGAGCATCCGGAACGTCAGGCCGAGCACGAAGGTCAGCCCGGTCCAGAGCCAGTCGTTGAGCTGCAGCCCGGTGCCGATCGCATAGAACAGCCCGGTCACCACGGAGACGCTGGCGTAGAGCTCACTGCGAAACAGCAGCGGCACCTCGTTGCAGAGGATGTCGCGTAGCACGCCGCCGGCGCAGCCGGTGATCATGCCGGAGACGATCACGATCGGCAGCGAGGCGTCGACCTGCGAGGCCACATCGCAGCCTGCCATGGTGAACACCACGAGCCCGATCGCATCCAGCACCAGGAAGGCCAGATTGAGCCGGTGCACCAGCCGCGCCAGCAGGATGGTGGCGAAGGCGCCCGCCGCCGCGATCGCAAGGTAGATCGGATGCGCGACCCAGAGCAGCGGATAATGCCCGAGCAGCACGTCGCGGATGGTGCCGCCCCCGAGCGCGGTGATCGCCCCTAACATGCAGACGCCGGCCCAATCCATGCTGCGCCTGCCGGCTGCCAGCGCCGCCGTCATCGATTGCGCCGCAACGGCAATGAACGAGAGCACGTGCAGCACCGAATCGGTGGGCGGCATGGTCCACATCGAAGAGGCCTCATGGAACAGGTTCGGAACCCTTGGAATCGGCGGTTCCCGCATGAACAGGTTGCAACATTGGCGCGGAACATCCTCTCGCGCCAGCCATTGTCTCCTGCGGTTAGCCTATGCGTTTAGCCTTGGGGGGCTAACGGAGGAACTTTGAAATGGCTTACAACCCTGACGATCCATATCGCGCCAACCTGACCGATGAGGAAATCCGCCGTCAGGCGCGCTTCAACAGCCTGGACAACGAGCTGCAGCCGGATCCGGAACTCCAGGAGGGACCGGCGAGCAGCACCAAGGTCGCGATGTTCGCAGTTGCGGTGGCCGTGGTGCTCGGCGCGCTGTTCTACGGGTTGAACAATACGTCGGTGCACGAGGCCGGCACGACACCGTCGACGCAGACCGCACAGACCCAACCGGTCAACCCGGCCGCGCCGCCTCCGGGCATGCGCGACGTGACGCCGAAGCCGAACAGCCAGCCCGGCGTGACCACCGGCGCGGCGCCGGCCAACCCGGCGACCCCGCCGTCCGACATCAACAAGTCGGACATGAACAAGCCGGCCGCCCCGCCGGCCGGGAATGCAAAGTAAGGATTAACGACACTGACCAGGCGCGAGCGGCGGGCCCAACGGCCCGCCGCTTTTTTTCGCGCGAAGTCTACTTGAACATCTTGTTGAGCTCGCCGCCGGGATAGCCGTTGGCGAATTCGGTGAAGGTGCCCTTCTCGGCCATTTCCTTTGCCGCCTTCATGACGCCGGTCCAGGCCATTCGCGCCAGCGCGCCGCCGACGCTGATCCGGCGCACGCCGAGGTCGCCGACCGCTTGCAGCGTCAGTTCGGACGCGCCGCCGATCAGGAGATTAACCGGCTTCGGCGCCACCGCCTTCACGACCGCGGCAATTTCCTCTCTGGTCGAGATGCCCGGCGAATACAACACATCCGCCCCGGCCTCCGAATAGGCCTGCAACCGCTCGATCACCAGATTGAGGTCCTTCTTGCCCCACAAGAACGCCTCGCAGCGGCCGGTGAGCAGCACGCCGCTGTTGTCGGCATCGATGGCCTTGCGTGCCGCCCTGATGCGCTCCACCGCGAGCTTGTGCTCGAACAGCGGATTGGCTGCATCCCCCGTCGAGTCCTCGATCGAGAGCCCGGCAACGCCGGTTTTGACGCCGCGCGCGACATTGACCGCGACCTTGTCCGGCTCGACCGCGAACCCGCCCTCAAAATCGGCGTTGACGGGAATATCCACCGCCGCGCAGATCGCAGTCAGGTGGTCGCAGACGTCGTCGATCGTGACGCGGTTGTCGGCCTTGGCGATGGTCCAGGCGAAGCCGGCGCTGGTCGAGGCCAGCGCCTTGAAGCCGAGATGTTGCAAGGCGCGGGCGCTGCCGACATCGAACGGGTTCGGAATGATGAAGCACCCGCTCTCGTGCAGCTTCTTGAAGGCGGCTCGTTTGTCAGCAGTTGGCAGTGGCATTGGTCGCTCCCTGGAATCATTGGCCGCGCAGAGATAGGCACGCGCATATGCGAACGCTAGAGCTTCGCTTCGTGTACCGCGCGGCTGTCCTTCGGCGCCTGATCGCGTTCGTTCAGGCCGTAGTCACGCTTCACGTTCGCGACCCGCAGCCGATAGTTCTCGAAGATCCGCGCGCGGCCTTTGGCCTGGGTGCGGCGGTGCTCGATCGTGTTGCGCCAGGCTTGTACCGCAGCCTCGTCGCGGAAGAATGACAGCGACACGAACTTGCCCTTCTCGGTGAGGCTCTCGTACCGCTCGACCGAGATGAAACCGTCGATCTCCTGCAGGATCGGCTTCAGCTCGGCGGCAAGGTCGAAATAGAGATCCCGGTGCTCGGCCTTCGGCCAGACTTCGAAGATCACGGCAATCATGGGCGCCTCCGCGCATTGTTGTTGTGGTGCGACTATAGCTCGACCTTGCGCAGAAATGTCCGCTCCTCGGCGAGGATGAAGCGGTTTTGTTCCGCGAAATTGAAGTTCGCCACGCCCTCGCCGTCCTGGCGCAGCCGCGCGCGATAGGCCTCGTAGGCGGCGAGGCTCTCGAACGAGATCAGCGCGAAGCCGATGTTGTTGGTGCCCTCGTGCGGCATCCAGTAGCCGAGCAGATCGCCGCCGCAGCGCGGGATGATCGAGAGCCAGTTCCGCGAATACTCCTCGAACATCGCGCGCTTGAACGGATCGAGCTGGTAGCGGATGAAGACGGTAACGGTCATTTGGTCCTCCTGGCGTTTCGTCATTCCGAGCGACGGGCACGATGGACACTACCGCCTTGCCCGACCTCAATGCTTCGGCTATCATCGAACTATGAAAGCAGGACCCGACATCTCCCGGATCGCCGCCCTGGTCGGCGATCCCGCACGCTGCAACATGCTGACCGCGCTGATGACCGGCCGCGCGCTGACCGCGAGCGAGCTGGCGCAGGAGGCCGGCATCACGCCGCAGACCGCGAGCTCGCATCTCGCCAAGCTCGAGGCCGGCGGGCTGATCGAGCCCGAGAAGCAGGGCCGCCACCGCTACTACCGCCTCTCCGACCCCGATGTCGCCGACGTGCTCGAGGGCCTGCAAGGCATCGCCGCCCGCGCCGGCCATATGCGCGTGCGCACCGGGCCGAAGGATCCGGCGCTGCGCCGCGCCCGCATCTGCTACGACCATCTCGCCGGCGATCTCGGCGTGCAGATGCTCGACAGCATGCGGCGGCAGAAGCTGGTGCGCCAGAGCAAGCAGGCGATCGAGCTCACCGGTGAAGGCAAGCGTTTCATGGCCGAGGAGTTGCAGATCGACGCCGATGCGCTGACGCATCCGCGCCGTCCGGTGTGCAAGGCCTGCCTCGACTGGAGCGAGCGACGCCACCATCTCGCCGGCACGCTGGGCGCGGCGATGATGGATCGCTTCACCGAATTGAAATGGGCGGCGCGCGATGCTGCGCCCGGCAGCCGCGTGGTCAATTTCTCGCGGAACGGCGAGAAGCGGTTCGCCGCGCTGTTCGGCGCGGGCGAATAGCATCGCGCATTCAAGTCGGCATCGTCGCGGTCATTCGCGAAGGCTTGCTCCAGCTTGCATCGTTCTCCGATAGGTCGTCACGCGCGCCGCTGCGCTGCGTCATGCTCACGATTGCGAAATGTTTCAAATTGATGCTGGGCGCATTTGCGTGCGGCGCACTGACGCAGCTGCGAGCTGCAACATTCATGTCGCATTCAGCCCGCAACATTATGGTCGACGACATCGGGCACGGCTTCTGCAATGATCCGGCCGGGCGAATCGGTAATCTAAAGTTTGTTGCGGTGCCGCAGCGCGGCCGAATTAAAAGGAGAAGACATGAAGTATCTTTTTGCAGCAGCAGTTTTGGTGACGACCGCTTTCGCCGGCATCAGCGCGGCTGACGCTGCTGGTGGCTGCGGCCCCGGCTGGCATCGCGGTCCCTATGGCGGCTGCGTCAGAAACCGCGGCCCCGTCGTCGTCGCTCCCGGCCCTGTCGTTGTTGAGCGCCCCGTCGTCGTCGCACCCGGCGCGGTCGTGGTAGCGCCGCGCGTTCGCGCTTGCCCGTACGGTTTCGCCTGGCGCTACGGCCGTTGCCGCCCGATCTGATCGCGGCACACCTGCATAAACAAAACCCCGCCTCGCGCGGGGTTTTTCTTTTTTTGAGGCGGCGCCGAGATCACCAGCGGCGCCAGTGATGATGACGCCAGTGATGCCTGCGCCAATGGCGGTGGCGCCAGCCCCAATGCCGGTGGTGCCAGCGCCGATGATGCCAACCGCGATGGCCGTGATGCCAGTGCACCTGCTCGGGCTTCAGGCGACTGACCTCGTCGCCGGTGGTGACGGCCGGATGCGCATCATTGCCGGCCGGCGCGCGGGCATCGTGATTGAGCGGAAGCGGCGCGAGCGGCGCCGCCTGGACGGTTGCTGCAAAAGTCGCCACACCGGCGGCGACACCGAAGGCCATCTTCAGAAAATCCCGGCGTTCCATCAGAGTTTCCCTTTGTTGCTGAGTTGGACCAACTGCACGCTCCGAGTTTTTTCGCCGCGACCTGAACACCGGCTGAACCACGCATTCATGTTTGAGGGAGTTCGACGCCGCGCAGCCGCGTTCGCATCGGCATGACGTCACACAACCATCACGACGACGCCTTGCGTTCTACCCGTCATGCAGATTCCGGCCGTTCCATGCGCGGCCGAACGGAACTAGCGTCACGCATCACAAAAACGTCTCCGGGAGGCCGCCATGAAGTCAGGACAACCGATCAAGGATGCCAGCCACCTCTACGAAGTCGAGCGCCGCGCCCAGCACGCCGCCCGCCCCGGCTTCCGCATCATGGAGTTGCAGCTTTCGCCGACCCAGAAAGTGCCGTGGCACACCCACAGCAATATCTCCGACACGTTCTATGTGCTGGAAGGCCAGATGCGCTTGTTCCTGCAGGAACCGAAGGAAGAGGTGAACTTGAAGGTCGGCGAGGTTTATGCCGTGCGGCCCACCCGCCCCCACCTCGTCACCAACGCCGGCACGACGTCGCTGACTTTTCTGATCCTGCAAGGCGTCGGCGAATACGACTACGTGCCGCTGGCGTCCAGCTAGCATTGGGCATGACACTCTCCGCTCGTCGTCCCTGCGAAAGCAGGGACGACACCGAAGTTGTGGCGCGAGCGGTAGACCAAGCATTCGCATTGCACGACAGGCAAATCAATCGCGCGACCATCCCGCTGGCACGACCCAGACCAGCCCGCGCCACGGCTCGCCGCGCAATGTCAGTGTCGTGAAGTCACGCGCGGGATCGCGCCGCAGATTGAGCCGCGGCATCACGCCGGCATAGCCGAGCAACGCGCCGCCGACATCCTCAACGGCCCAACGGGAGATGCCGTGGTCGCGCTGCGCGGCAACGTATCGCTCGAATTTTGTCTCGCTCTCCGCCCGGCCAATGGGTCCGCCGTAATCGGCCATGACGTCGGGGTCAGCATGCATCGCGGCGAATGCGTCGCGATGGCGGTCGTCCCATTGGTGAAGTCGAAGGCGCGGCGTTTCGATCATGCGCGTGCCCTCGCCCGCTCCAGCCATTACATCAGCTTCAGCGGCGCGTCGTGCACCAGCCGAAGATCGATGTTGCCGATCAACCGCCCACGGCGCGCCTCCGCGGTGCTGATCGCGGCCTCGGTCTGCCGCAGGGTGCTGACATTCGATCCAAGCGACACGATGCCGCCGAGCACAAGCGCGATCGATCCGAGCGCTACGGTCTCACCAGAACTGAACAGGCCGAGCAGCGCAGCAAGCAGCAATCCGAACCCGCCTGCGATCGCGACCTTCGACCCGAGAATGATCCGCCGGGACCGTTCGGCGCTCTCGGCAAGCTCTTCGATCTGCGCCTCGATCTGGGAAATCTCGTCGGTCGGCTCGTCTTCGGTCATCAGGTTCGAACCTGTGGGGCGGGTTAGGCGAAGCCGTAACCCGCCGTGTGCATTTTCGCAAGGAATCGCTACCCTTCACACGCGCGCTAGCTCTTGGTCATCCAATTCGGACTCAAATCAATGTTAGCCTGTTCAACGCTTGACGATGGATGGGCCGTGGCGGCTCCCGCCGAGGTCGGCCTCGATGCCAGGAGCCTCTCCGGGCTCGACACGTTCCTCAAGCAATGGCCCAAGCGCAACATTCACGCGGTTGTCATCGTGCGGCGCGGCAAGCTCGTGTTCGAGCGCTATTTCACCGGCCGGGAGCGCCGGTGGATGGAGTGGTCGGCGCCGGTTCAATTCTCGCCCGAAACGAAGCATGACATCCGCTCCATCACCAAGAGCGTGACCTCGCTTCTGGTCGGCCTCGCCTTGGGCGAGCAACAATTTCCGCCGCTCGATTCATCGGTTGTCGATACCTTTCCCGAATATGCCGAGCTGCGCACCGCCAAGAACGCGCGCGTCACGTTCCGGCACCTGCTCACCATGACACACGGTCAACGATGGGATGAAAAGCGAGGCTGGAAGGGCAAGGCGAACAACGAACGGCTTCTGCTCGAGGCGCAGGATCCCTGCCGCTATGTGCTGGAGCAGCGAATGGCGTTGCAGCCTGGCCTCTTGTTCAACTATAGCGGCGGCGCGACCACCCTGCTCGCGGCGGCCCTAGCCAAAGCCGTCGGTCGCGGGATCGATGTCTATGCCAGGGAGAAGCTGTTCGAACCGCTCGGCATCACCGACGTCGAGTGGCTGAGCTTCACCGGCAGCGCCGAACCCGCGGCCTTTGCCGGATTGCGGCTGCGGCCGCGTGACCTTGCCAAGCTTGGCCAGCTCGTGGCTGACGGCGGGCGCTGGAACGGCAGGCACGTCCTGCCCGCCTCGTGGATATCAGAGTCGACCTGGCCGCATGTCAACGCCGAAGGGCACGCCGCGCTCTATTACGGCTATCAGTGGTGGCTTGGCCGCTCCCTGCTGAACGGTCACGACCTGAGCTGGATTGCCGGCTTCGGCGCCGGTGGCCAGCGCCTTTTCATCGTGCCCGCGCTCGATCTCGTGGTCGTCGTGAATGCGTTCGAGCAGAGGCATTACATCTCGAACGCCATCCTCAACCACTTCGCGCTGTCTGCCGTCACGGACTGGCCGCGCCTCTCCGCGTAAACGGATTCAGTTCGTAGGGCGGGTTAGGCGAAGCAGTAACCCGCCGCGGATCATGCGGAGCGAAGTCGGTGGGTTACGCTTCCGCCTTCGCTCTTCGAGCTACGGCGGACAAGTCGCTAACCCACCCTACGCTCTTCTCACAACGGCAGATTGTCGTGCTTCTTCGCCGGGATCTCGACCTTCTTATCCCTGAGCATCGCCAGTGCCCGTGCGATCCGCCGCCGCGTCGAATGCGGCATGATGACGTCGTCGATGTAGCCGCGCTCGGCGGCGATGAAGGGCGACAGGAAACGGTCTTCGTATTCCTTGGTGCGCGCGGCGATCTTGTCGGGGTCGCCGATGTCGCTGCGGAAGATGATCTCCACCGCGCCCTTGGCGCCCATGACAGCGATCTGTGCGGTCGGCCAGGCGTAGTTCATGTCGGCGCCGATTTCCTTCGACGCCATCACGTCGAAGGCGCCGCCATAGGCTTTGCGGGTGATGATGGTGACGAGCGGCACCGTGCACTGCGAATAGGCGAACAGCAGTTTTGCGCCGTGCTTGATCAAGCCGCCATATTCCTGCGCGGTGCCCGGCAGGAAGCCCGGCACGTCGACGAAGGTGACGATCGGAATGTTGAAGGCATCGCAAAAGCGCACGAAGCGCGCGGCCTTGCGCGAGGCATCGCTGTCGAGCACGCCCGCCAGCACCATCGGCTGGTTGGCGACGAAGCCGACGGTACGACCGGCGATGCGGCCGACGCCGGTGACGATGTTTTTCGCGAAAGTCTCGGAGATCTCGAAGAAGTCGCCCTCGTCGACGACCTTCAGGATCAGCTCCTTCATGTCGTAGGGCTTGTTCGGATTGTCGGGGATCAGCGTGTCCAAGGACATGTCGACCCGCTCGATGTCGTCGAAACTCGGCCATTCCGGCACGCCGTCGGTGTTGTTCGACGGCAGGAAGTCGATCAGCCGGCGCATCTGCAACAGCGCATCGACATCGTTCTCGAACGCGCCGTCGGCAATCGAGGAGCGCGTCGCGTGCACCGAGGCGCCGCCGAGCTCCTCCGCGGTGACGACCTCGTTGGTGACGGTCTTCACCACGTCGGGGCCGGTGACGAACATGTAGCTGGTGTTCTTCACCATGAAGATGAAGTCGGTCATCGCCGGCGAATAGACGTCGCCGCCGGCGCACGGGCCCATGATGACGGATATCTGCGGGATCACACCCGAGGCAATGACGTTGCGGCGGAACACGTAG
>DASVOL010000281.1:0-7650 GCA_036383375.1 Bradyrhizobium sp.
TGCAAACACCTCAACCCGGCGCCGCGCCGGGCGCCCGCTTCATCGCCTCGCGGCTGTCGCGATCGAGCTGGCGCAGCATCTTGTGCACGCCGCGCTTCTTGCGGTGGAAATCGGCAAGCTCGGGCCTGGTCGGCTCGCTCAACCGCCCGAGCGCCGACATGCCGGCCATCGCCGCATTGATCGAGTTGTGCGCACCGCTGGCGACCGCACCCAGCATCGCGGCGCCGAGCAACACCGGCTCCTGGGTCTGCGACAGCGCCACCGTGTAGCCGGTGGTATCGGCCATGATCTGGCGCACCAGCGGGCTGCGGCTCGCGCCGCCGCCGATCACGATGGTCTTGCCGCTGACGCCGTGAGCCTGCAGCGCCTCGATGACGTCGGCAAGGCCATAGGCCAGCCCGCACAGGCCGGCGATGAACAACCGCTCCAGCGCCGACACGTCGGTGTCGAGATCGAGCCCCGCGATCACGGCGCGCGAGCCGGGATCGGCATACGGCGATCGGTTGCCGAGGAATTCCGGCAGGACATGGACATTGCGCGCAAGCAGCGCCGCGGCCCCGGCATTGCCGCTGCGCGCCAGGATGCGCTTCTCCAGGTACTCGATGACATCGACGCCGTCGTGCTTCGCAGCCAGCAAGACCTCGGCATGCGCCGGGTGCGATTTGAGCAGATGATCGATCGCGGCACCCGCCGCGGATTGACCGCCCTCGTTCAGCCAGAAGCCCGGCACCATCCCTTCGAAATACGGGCCCCAGACACCGGGCACGAAGCGGGGATCGACCGTGGTCGCCATGATGCAGGCCGATGTCCCCATGATGTAAGCTAAACGCTGGCAGACATCGACGTCGGCGCCCGAGCCATCACGGCCGCCGATCGCGCCGACGCCGCCGGCATGGGCATCGATCAGCGAGGCGCCGACCGCGGTTCCCGGCAGCAGGCCGAGATCGCGCGCGGCATTATCCGACAAACCGCGGCCGAGCGGCGAGCCCGGCGGGACGATCTCGGTGCCGATCCGGGCAAAGCGATCGGCGGCGAGCGCCTCGAGCCCGACGCGCTTCAGGAACGATTCGCTCCAGCCGCCCTCACCGGCCACATAGGTCCATTTGCAGGTGACCGTGCAGGTCGAGCGCGCCAGCGAGCCGGAGGCGCGGAACGAGAGATAGTCGGCGAGGTCGAAGAAGTGACCGGCGGCCTCGAAGGTCGCCGGCAGATGCCGCTTCAGCCAGAGGATCTT
This sequence comes from Bradyrhizobium sp., assembly GCA_036383375.1. Lineage (GTDB taxonomy): Bacteria > Pseudomonadota > Alphaproteobacteria > Rhizobiales > Xanthobacteraceae > Bradyrhizobium. Next base: position 1,235 of record DASVOL010000281.1, read on the forward strand.
CGGGATCTCCATTTCCGGCGAAATCGCGCCGCCGACATAGCGCAGCACGCGGTCGCCGGTCGCGTTGACGAATTCGGTCTCATCCATCGCGCGGTGGTCCATCCAGACCACGACGTTGCGCGCGGGATCGCCGGACGGGCTGACGGTGAGCGGCCGGCCGGCTTGGTCGAGCACGACCAGCGAGCAGGTCGCATCAAACCCGATGCCCTTGACCTGCTCGGCGGCGACCGCCGCCTCCCGCATCGCGTTGCGCACAGAGGTTACGCACGCCGCCCAGATGTCGTCGGACGATTGCTCGACGACGTCGCCGGGCTCGTGCCAGACCCGGATCGGATGCCGCGCGGAGCCCAGCAGTTTCCCGGCCTCGTCGAATACCCCCGCCCGGGCGCTGGTGCTCCCGACGTCCACCCCGATATAGGCTTGCCGCATGGCCGCTCCGTTATTTCCGGGGCAACCCTACCAGCAAGTGTAGCCGCCATCGACCAGAACGATGCTTCCGGTCATCAGGCTAGCCGCCTCGGAGGCCAGGAACAGCACGACGGAGGCGATCTCGTCGACCTGTCCCATCCGCGCCATCGGGGTTCCACCGATCCAGGCGTCGTACATCCGTGGGCTGTTCTTCACGAACGCGTTCAGCGGGGTCTCGATATAGGTCGGCGCCACGGCGTTGACGCGGACCCCGCGCGCGCCCCATTCGGCCGCGAGCGATTTGGTCAGATGATGCACGGCAGCCTTGGACGCGTTGTAGAAGCACTGCTCCTGCGGCTTGTTGACGATGAAGCCGGACATCGAGCCGACATTGACGATGGTCCCGGACTTCGCCTTCAGCATGTGATTGCCGAACGCGCGGCAACACCAGAAGGTGCCGTTCAGGTTGACGTCGATAACGTTGAGCCAGTGCTCGTCGGTCACGGTCTCGGCCGGCGTCTCGCTGCGCGCGATGCCGGCATTGTTGACGAGGATGTCGACCTTGCCGTACTTGCGGACCAGCTCGTCGGCGACCGCCGAGACGCGCCCGGAATCCGTCACGTCCATCAGCGCGATATCGGCGTCGAAGCCCTTGGCCTTCAGCTCCGCCTGCGCGTCATTGGCCGCCTTGGCGTCGCGGTCGCCGATGATGACCTTGGCGCCGGCTTCCGCGAGCGCCTCGGCGCAGGCCAGCCCGATGCCCTGACCGGCGCCGGTGATGATGGCGGTCTTGCCGCCGAGCTTGAATTTCTCGAGATACATTTTCTTCTTCCTTACGCGTGGATCGACTTTCCGCTGTCGTCGAAACGATGGATGCGCGCCGGATCCGGGACCAGCGACACCTTGTCGCCGGGATGCAGGTCGAGTTCGCCGACATAGCGCGCCGTCAGCATCCCGAGCGGTCCGGCATCGACATAGAGAAAGGTGTCGCTGCCGAGATGCTCGGCGACCGCGACCGTGCCGTGCCAGCCGCCCTGCCCGTCGCGCTCGACCTTCAAATGCTCGGGCCGCACGCCAATGGTCGTGGCGCCCTGTTGCTTCGCTAGCTCGCCGGTGACGAAATTCATCTTCGGCGATCCGATGAAGCCGGCGACGAACAGGTTGTTGGGCTTCTCGTAGAGCTCGAGCGGCGAGCCGTACTGCTCGATCTTGCCGCCGTTCAGCACCACGATCTTGTCGGCCATGGTCATCGCCTCGACCTGGTCGTGGGTGACGTAGATCGCCGTGGTGCCGAGCTGCTTCTGCAACCGCGTCACCTCCAGCCGCATCTGCACCCGCAGCGCGGCGTCGAGGTTGGACAGCGGCTCGTCGAACAGGAACGCCTTCGGTTCGCGCACGATGGCACGGCCGATCGCAACCCGCTGGCGCTGGCCGCCGGAGAGCTCGCGCGGCTTGCGCTCGAGATAGGGCGTCAGGTTGAGGGTGGCCGCGGCGGCCTCGACCTTGCGGTTGATCTCGTCCTTGGCGACCCCGGCCATCTTCAGGCCGAACGCGATGTTGCCGCGCACACTCATATGCGGATAGAGCGCGTAGGACTGGAACACCATGGACAGGCCGCGCTTGGCCGGCGGCACGTCGACCACGTTGCGGCCATCGATCAGGATGGCGCCGCCGGTGACGTCCTCAAGCCCCGCGATCAGCCTGAGCAGCGTGGTCTTGCCGCAGCCGGATGGGCCGACGAAGACGACGAAGGAGCCGTCGGTGATCTCGAGGTCGGCGCCCTTGATAATGTGGACCGGCCCGAACGATTTTTGCACACCCTGCAGCGTAATCTGACCCATGGGACAAGCCTTTCTGCTACTTGACCGCGCCGAAGGTCAGGCCGCGGACGAGCTGCCGCTGACTGAACCAGCCGAGCACGAGAATGGGCGCGATCGCGAGCGTCGACGCCGCCGACAATTTCGCCCAGAACAATCCTTCCGGGCTGGAATAGGATGCGATGAACACGGTGAGCGGCGCGGCCTCGAGCGTCGACAAATTGAGCGTCCAGAACGCCTCGTTCCACGCCAGGATCAGATTGAGCAGCAAGGTCGAGGCCAGCCCCGGCACCGCCATCGGCGTCAGCACATAGATCAGCTCTCGCCCGATCGTAGCGCCGTCCATCCGCGCCGCCTCGAGAATGTCCTTCGGGATCTCCTTGAAATAAGTGAACAGCATCCAGATCACGATCGGCAGATTGCCGAGACACAGGATGAAGATCAGGCCGCTTCTTGTGTCGAGCAGGCCGAAATTCCGGTAGATCAGGTAGATTGGCACCAGCACGCCGACCGGCGGCATCATCTTGGTGGAGAGCATCCAGAGCAGGATGTCCTTGGTCCGCTTGGTCGGCGAGAACGCCATCGACCATGCGGCCGGGATCGCGATCAGCATCGCGATCAAGGTCGAGCCGCCGGCGATGACGATCGAGTTGAGCGCATGGTGGAGGTAGTCGCTGCGCTCCTGCACGGTGATGTAGTTCTCGGTCGTCCAATGGAAGAACAGGAACGACGGCGGGATCGCGAAAGCTTCGAGCTCGGTCTTGAAGCTCGCCAGCACCATCCAGAGGATCGGGAAGAAGATCAGGAAGCCGACCAGCCAGGCCGCCGCCGTCGAGATCACCTTGTTCCGGGTCGTGACCATCCGCGCCATGACGTTACGCCTCCAGATTCCGGCCGACGATGCGAACGAGGAAGAACGCGACGATGTTGGCGAGAACCACCGCGACCAGGCCGCCGGCTGACGCGCTGCCGACGTCGTACTGGATCAACGCCTGCGAGTAGATCAGGAAGGCGATGTTGGTGGTCTGCAGGCCGGGGCCGCCGCCGGTGGTGACGAAGATCTCCGCGAACACCGTGAGCAGGAAGATGGTCTCGATCAGGATCACCACCGTGATCGGGCGCGCCAGATGCGGCAGCGTGATGTAGATGAAGGTCGAGATCGCGCTCGCGCCGTCCATCTCGGCCGCCTCCTTCTGCTCCTCGTCGAGCGATTGCAGCGCGGTCAGCAGGATCAGGGTCGCGAACGGCAGCCACTGCCAGGAGATGATCAGGATCACCGAGAACAGCGGCGCATCGTTGAACCAGTCGATCGCCGGCAGCCCGAACAGCTGCGCGATCCATGCGAACAGGCCCGACACCGGATGCATCAACAGGTTCTTCCAGACCAGCGCGCTCACCGTCGGCATCACGAAGAACGGCGCGATCACCATCAAGCGGACGATCGAGAGGCCGACCACCTGCTGATCGAGCAGCAGCGCCAGCGGCACGCCGAGGATGATCGTGATCGCGAGCACCGAGCCGACCAGCACCAAGGTGTTCTGCAGCGAGGCGAGGAAGGCCGGATCGGTGAGGAAGTAGCGGAAGTTCTCCAGCCCGACGAAGGATTCGGAGCCAGGATCGAGCAGATTGTAATGCAGGGTCGCGAAGTAGATCGTGAGCGCGAGCGGCACGATCATCCAGATGAACAGCAGCGCCACGGCCGGCGTGAGCAGCGTGCGTGCAAGCAGTTGGGTCTGCTGGGTCGCCATCCCCGCCTCCTTCTTGATGAAAGGAGCGACCATCCCGCTGCGGGACAGGATGGTCGCAAGTAGCCCAGCTCGGGAGGTCTAAGCTGGTCGGGCGGCCAAGGCGTTTGACACGCCTTGGCTATCGGGTCGCGGGTGGCTTACTTCAGATAGCCCGCGCGCTTCATCTCGCGCTCGGTCGCGGACTGCGCAGCCGAGAGCGCCGCATCGACGGTGGTCGAACCGGACAACGCGGCCGAGAATTGCTGGCCGACCTGGGTACCGATGCCCTGGAATTCAGGGATCGCCGCATACTGCACGCCGACGTAAGGCACCGGCTTGACGGTCGGATGGCTGGGGTCAGCCGCATCGATCGAGGCCAGCGTCATCTTGGCGAACGGTGCCGCCTTCAGATAGTCGGGATTCTTGTAGAGCGAGGTGCGCGTGCCGGGAGGTGCGGCGGCCCAGCCCTGCTTGTCCGCGACGAGCTTGGTGTAATCCTTGCTGGTCGCCCAGGCGATGAACTTCTCGGCCGCATCGACCTTCTTCGAGCCGGCGGGGATCGCCAGACTCCATGCCCACAGCCAATTGGCGTTCTTGCCAAGCCCGGTGTTCGGGGCCAGCGCGAAACCGACCTTGTCGGCGACCTTGGAATCCTTCGGGTTGGTCACCATGGACGCCGCCACCGTGGCATCGATCCACATCGCGCACTTGCCGGCGCTGAACAGCGCGAGGTTCTCGTTGAAGCCGTTGGACGAGGCGCCGGGAGGTCCGGCCTGCTTCATCAGGTCGACATAAGTCGTCAGCGTCTTCTTCCATTCCGGCGAATTGAACTGCGGCTCCCACTTCTCGTCGAACCAGCGCGCGCCGAACGAGTTGGACATCGCGGTCAGGAACGCCATGTTCTCGCCCCAGCCGGCCTTGCCGCGCAGGCAGATGCCGTAGACGCCGCCGGCCTTGTCGGTCAGCTTCTTGGCGGCATCGACCACGAAGTCCCAGGTCGGGCTTTCCGGCATCTTCAAGCCGGCCTTGTCGAACAAATCGGTGCGATACATCACCATCGAGCTCTCGCCGTAGAACGGTGCGGCATAGAGCTTGCCGTCGACCGAGACGGCATCCTTGATCTTCGGCAACAAGTCATTGACGTCGTAGTCGGCGCCGAGCTTGTCGAGCGGCACCAGCCAGCTCTTCTTGGCCCAGATCGGCACCTCGTAGGTGCCGATGGTGAGCACGTCGAACTGGCCACCCTTGGTGGCGATGTCGGTGGTCACGCGCTGGCGCAGCACGTTCTCCTCGAGCGTCACCCATTTGACAGTGATGTCGGGGTTCTTCGCGGTGAATTCGCTGGTGAGCCCCTGCATGCGGATCATGTCGCTGTTGTTGACGGTCGCCACCGTCAACGTGGTCTGGGCGATCGAGGGGGCAGAGATCAAAAGAGCAGCCGCGCCCGCAACGGCGCAAAGGACGTTTTTCAAGGTGACCTCCCTTATGTCACGTTGAGCATATGCCCACGTGTTGAGCGTATGTTCATCCCGTCGCCAAAATTTGTCAAGCACGCGGGTGCGCCGTCCCGCGCGATTGCGGGTTCCATCACAGCTGGGGAGGAGGTTTGTGCGGAGGCGAAGAGCGCGCCTAGCGATCCAAAACGGCGCGTGCGGTGGCCTCATCCGTGATGAGGCCGTTGATCACCCGGCCCGCCAGCGCGGCCTTGATCGACGGCACCTTGGCGGCGCCGACGGCCGCGGCAATCGTGGTCGATACCGCAGGGATCTGCGGCGGAATGCTGGTCAGCCGCTTGTTGGTGCCGCCCTTGATCAGTTTGCCCTTGGCGTCATAGGCCCAACCGGTCACCTCGCCGACCGCGCCGAGCCGCATCATCTCCAGCAATTCTTCGCGGGTAACGAAGCCGTCGACATGGACCTGGGCCTTCTGGTCCATTTGGCCGATGCCGATCAGGCGCAGATCGGCCTTGGCGGCGACCGCCCTCACCCGCGCGATCGGATCGATGCGGATCATGCGGTTGCGCTCGTCCTCGCTCGACATCAGGAACGGCAGCGGCATCGGGTAATGCCGCGCACCAGTGCGGTCGGCGAGCCGTCCGACCGTGTCGTAGAAGCTCGCCGAGCCGTCGGCGGAGATGTTGCCGACCAGCGAGACGATCTGGTGGTCGGGCCGCTCGACCGGCGAGACCCGCTCGACCGCGGCGCGCACCGCGCGGCCGGTGCCGAGCGCCACGATCACAGGCGTCTCCGAGCGCAGCGTCATCTCCAGCAGATTGGCGCTGCGCTCCGCAATCCCAGCATTCGACAGCGGCGCCGCCGGATCGGATGGCACGACGTCGCAATGCACCAGATCGAACCGCTCCTTCAGCCGGGAAGCGAGCTCCATGCAGGCCGCAATGGGGTGCTCGAGACGAAACGTGATCAGCCGCTCGGCAAGACACAGCGAGACCAGGCGCTGCGCCGAG
>DASVOL010000282.1:0-1798 GCA_036383375.1 Bradyrhizobium sp.
TCGTCGACGGCGATGAACTGCGGCAGGAAGGCCAGGAAAAAGATCGACAGCTTCGGATTGAGGATGTTGATCAGGATCGCGGTCACGATCACCCGCCCGCTCGAGCGCGGCTTGATCTCGGTGTCGACGGCGAGCGCGCCGCGCTCGCGCAGCGCCTGCCAGGCCATGTAGAGCAGGTAGATCACGCCGCCCCATTTCAGCGCCGCGAACGCCATGGCGCTGGTGTGCAGGATGGCGGCAAGGCCGAGCATCGCCGCGATCATCTGCGGCACAATCCCGAGCGTGCAGCCGAACGCCGCCGCGACGCTCGCGCGCGAGCCCCGGGTCAGCGCCACCGCCAGGGTGTAGAGCACGCCGGTGCCGGGGGAAGCGACCACGATCAGGGTGGTCAGCAGGAAGGACCATGTCATTTCAAATCCTCAAGGGACGTCAGCCGCCCATATCACGTCCCGCCCCCAGGGCGGAAGCAGCCAGCGGCCGGCCGGCCCTTCGCCAGCGCTGACAACTCCGTTATGGAGGACCCTGGTCTTGTCAGGATCTGCGCGACCCGCCGCCCGACAGTTCCGACGCCTTCATCTCGGCGGCCCGGATGACGTCCAGCGGCGCCCATGGCTTAGACCAGAACAAGGCGCCGTCAGGCAGGCGCTGCCGCAGCGGCTTGCCCGAGGTCACGATCACATCGAGATCGGGGCTGTATTTCTTGGCGGCATAGGCGAGTTCGACGCCGGTCATGTTTCCGGCCAGTTCGACGTCCGTCAGCATCAGCACGACATGGTCGCCGTTGCTCTGCAGGACCAATTCTGCGGCCTCCGCGCTCTCGCAGGAAATGACGTCGAACTCGCTCTCCGCGAGCAGCAGCTCGATCATCTCGCGCTGCAGCGGGTCGTCTTCGACGACCAGGGCCTTCGCACGACAGGGTCTCGATTGTCCCATGGCTGGGCCTCCCTCATGATCGCAGTTTCCGCAACGAACATAGGTTAAATGCCCAAAATCACTGGATGGTTCGGTTCCAATTTGAGAAAAGCGAGGAAACCAGCCGTGTGCCCGTACAGCATGCCCAACACCCTTTTCATCCAACGCCCTTTTCAGATGGAGCTGACCTGACATGACCGCGATCTCTGGATCTGCCGCCGCCGTAACCGGGGCCGCCAGCGGCATCGGCCGCGCGCTCGCGCATGAACTGGCGCTACGCGGCTGCGATCTGGCGATCGCCGACCGTGACGAGGCCGGCCTGCAGGCCACCGCCGCCGAGATCGCCAAGGCGAGCCAGTCCAACGCGAGCCCGCGCAAGATCACGGTGCATCGCCTCGATGTCAGCGAGCCCGGCCAGATCACGGCATTCGCCGAGGCCGCCGGCGCCGCCCATCCCGGGCTCAACATCGTCATCAACAATGCCGGCGTCGCGCTGCTCGGCGAGTTCGGCGAGATCGAGCAGGCGCAGATGGAGTGGCTGTTCAACATCAATTTCTGGGGCGTGGTGCACGGCACCCGCGCCTTCCTGCCGCTGCTCGCGCGGCAGCGCGAGGCGCATATCGTCAACATCTCCTCGATCTTCGGCATCCTCGCCCCGCCCGGCCAGAGCGCCTATTGCGCGGCCAAGTTCGCGGTGCGCGGCTTCTCGGAAAGCCTGCGCCACGAGCTTGCGGTGGCGAACAGCCCGGTCCGGCTCTCCGTCGTGCATCCCGGCGGCGTCGCCACCAACATCGCGCGCAACTCGCGCTCCGGCACCGGTATCACCGACAATACCCGCCGCTCGGAATCGATCGAGCGTTTCGACGCGCTGGCCAGGACCACGCCG
>DASVOL010000283.1:0-17384 GCA_036383375.1 Bradyrhizobium sp.
GCGCGCGCCTTCCGGCTGCTCGCGCAGCATCACCGCGGTCTCGCCTTTCAGCACGCCGCGGGCACTGTCGGTCAGCTTCAGCGCGCCGAAGGCGTCGCTGTCGGCGCGCAGATGGCCCATCGCCACCAGCTGGCGCAGCACCGCGCGCCATTGCTTCTCGTTGAGCTCGCGGCCGATGCCGAACACCGACAATTGGTCGTGGTTGAACTGCTTGACGCGCTCGGTCAGCCGCCCGACCAGCACGTCGATCAGGTGCATGGCGCCAAAGCGCTGCCCGGTGCGATAGGCGCAGGACAACAGCTTCTGTGCCAGAACCTTGCCATCGCGGACGCGCGGCGGCGTCAGGCAGTTGTCGCAATTGCCGCAGCTTTCATCGGTGCGGGTCTCGCCGAAATAGCCGAGCAGGCGCTGCCGCCGGCAATGCACGGTCTCGGCCAGCGCAACCAGCGCGTCGAGCTTGCCGATCGAGACGCGCTTGAAGGCGTCGGAGCCGGTCGATTCGTCGATCATGCGGCGCTGCTGCACGATGTCGGAGAGGCCATAGGCCATCCACGCGGCCGACGGCTTGCCGTCACGGCCGGCGCGTCCGGTTTCCTGGTAGTAGGCCTCGATGCTCTTCGGCAAATCGAGATGCGCGACGAAGCGCACGTCGGGCTTGTCGATGCCCATGCCGAACGCGATCGTGGCGACGATCACGATGCCGTCCTCGTTGAGGAAGCGGTCCTGATGCCGGGCACGCACGCTGGCGTCGAGCCCGGCGTGATAGGGCAGCGCCGGAATGCCGGCCTCGCTCAGCGACGCCGCGACGTCCTCGACCTTGGCGCGCGACAGGCAGTAGACCACGCCGGCATCGCCGGCATGCCGCTCCTTGATGAAGTTCTTCAGCTGCGTGGTGGCGTTCTGCTTGTCGACGATCTCGTAGCGGATGTTGGGGCGGTCGAAGCTTGCGACGAACTCCGGCGCGTCGGTGAGCGACAGCCGCTCGGCGATTTCCTTTCGTGTCAGCGCGTCCGCGGTCGCCGTCAGCGCGATGCGCGGCACCTTGGGGAAGCGCTCGGCGAGTGCGGCCAAGCCGATATATTCCGGGCGGAAGTCATGGCCCCATTGCGAGACGCAATGCGCCTCGTCGATCGCAAACAGCGCGATCTGCGCCTGGCTGAGCAGGCTGAGGCAGCGCGGCGTCAAGAGCCGCTCCGGCGCGACATAGAGCAAATCGAGATCGCCGGCGAGCAGCCGCCGCTCGACCTCGGAGGCTTCCTGATAGGACAGCGTCGAATTCAGCACTGCGGCGTTGACGCCGGCTTCCGTGAGACCCGCGACCTGGTCACGCATCAGCGCGATCAGGGGCGACACCACGATGCCGCAGCCGTCGCGCAGCAGCGACGGCAGCTGGTAACACAGCGACTTGCCGCCGCCGGTCGGCATCAGCACCAGGCAATTACCGCCTTCGGTGACGTGGCGGACGATCTTCTCCTGCGCGCCGCGGAAGCCCGACAGGCCGAATACGGAGCTGAGCACGGACCGCGCGTCGCGAGGCGAAGCGGATGCATGATCGAGGGCGGGCTGGGCGGTCATGATCCCTTGCTTGATCCCTTGGGGATTCCCCCGGATTTCCTTTGGATTTCCTTGGGGTCAACAGGCGGTGATCGAGGTCTTCTGGCCGAACGATACCGGAACGAAACGTGTTAATACACGTCCCAACAACAAACTCAATTCACGCATGGCCGGTCAGCTGCGGATCATCACAGGCATTGCCGCGATCGTGCTGGTCGCCGGCGCGGCCGTGGGCGCTGCGATCGCCTGGCGGCCGCAGATCGCGGCCATTGCGCCGCCCCGGCCGGACACTTTTGATCCCGATATCGTCAAGCGCGGCCGCGATCTCGCGGCGATCGGCAATTGCAACACCTGCCATACCGTGCAGGGCGGTGGGAACTATGCCGGCGGGCTTCCGGTTCCGACGCCGTTCGGCACCATCTTCTCGTCGAACATCACGCCGGATGCCGAGATCGGCATCGGCGGCTGGCCGGAGGAGGCGTTCGTCCGCGCGATGCGCTCGGGCGTGGCGCGCGACGGCCGGCATCTCTACCCGACCTTTCCCTATGACCATTTCACCAATGTCTCCGATGCGGACGACCGGGCGCTCTACGCGTTCCTGATGACGCGACAGCCGGTGCGTGCGTCGCCGCCAGCGAATCAGCTGGCGTTTCCGTTGAACTATCGGCCGCTGATTGCCGGGTGGAAGCTCTTGTATCTTCGCAGCGGCGACGTCCCCTCTGATCCGGCGAAAGGCGCGGAGTGGAACCGCGGTGCCTATCTGGTCGAGGGGCTCGCGCATTGCGGCGCCTGCCACACCCCGCGCAATGCGCTCGGCGCCGAGCGGGTGAACGCGCAGTTCGCCGGCGGCGAGGTCGACAATTGGCACGCCTATGCGCTGAACGATGCCTCGCACGCCCCGGTGCGGTGGACGGCTGACGCGTTGTACGCCTATCTCCACCACGGCTGGCATTCCGATCACGGCACCGCACGCGGGCCGATGGCTGAGGTGGTCGGCAATCTGGCCGATGTCGCCGATAGCGATGTGCGCGCCATCGCCGTGTACATGGCCGATGTCTCGGGTACGTCGGCGCCGGATCGCAAGCCGCCCGCTGATGCCTCGGCGCAATCGGCATCAGCGGACGCCGCGCAAGCCAACGCCGCAGGCGCGGCGATCTATGCTGCGGCCTGCGCAGCCTGCCATGACGGCAATCGGGCGCTGCCCTATGGCGGCGTCAATCTCGCGCTGAGCACGACGATCGCAAGCCCCGACCCGCGCAACCTCCTCAACATCGTGCTGGCGGGCATCAGTGCCGTCGCGGGTGAGCGCAGTCCGATCATGCCGGGCTTCGCGGCCAGCATCGACGACGCGCAGGTGGTTGCGCTCGCGAACTATCTGCGTACCAGGTTCGGCAAGCGACCGGCGTGGAGTGATCTCGACAAGGCGGTGCGCGAGGCGCGCGCGGCGCAGGCCACGTCGCTAGCGGCGCGTGACACACCTGCGGAAACCAGACAGTGAGGCACGCCATGACGACATTGAAGGTCAATGGCCGGGATCACCAGGTCGATGCCGATCCGGATACGCCGCTGCTTTACGTGCTGCGCAACGATCTCGCGCTCAATGCCGCCAAGTTCGGCTGCGGGCTCGGGCAATGCGGCGCCTGCACCGTGATCGTCGACGGCAAGGCGGTGCTGTCCTGCGTCACGCCGCTGCTGCTCGTCGAAGGCAAGCAGGTGACGACGCTGGAAGGGCTCGGCACCGTGATGGCACCGGCGCCGATCCAGCGCGCCTTCATGGAGGAGCAGGCGGCGCAGTGCGGCTACTGCATCGCCGGGATGATGATGCGGGCGCAGGCGCTCCTGATGCGCAACCCGAAGCCATCCGATGCGCAGATCCGCGCCGAGCTGGAGCCCAATCTCTGCCGCTGCGGCACCCATATGCGCATTCTCCGCGCTGTGCATCGCGCCGCGAGGCTGATGGATACGGCCGACGCCGCAAGCGACAGGAGCGTCCGATGACCGCGCCGGTGGTGCTCGATCGCCGCATCGTGCTGGCCGGTGGTGGCGCGCTGATCGTCAGCTTCTCGCTGCGCCATGCGGTGGCGCAGGAGCAGAAGGCTCAGGGCCCGAAGCTGCCGGGTAGCCTCGCGACCTCGCCCAATCTGGACTCCTGGATCCGGATCGATGCCGATGGCCAGATCACGGCCTTCACGGGCAAGGCGGAGCTCGGCCAGGGGTTCCGCACCGCGTTCCAGCAGATCGCCGCCGAACAGCTCGATATTCCCTTCGATGCGCTGAAGGTGGTCACTGCGGATACAAAGCTCACGGCGAACGAAGGCTACACCTCCGGCAGTCATTCGATGCAGGACAGCGGCACCGCGATCCTGCATGCCGCGGCGCAGGCGCGTGCGCTGCTGGTCGCGGAGGCCGCGCGGCGGCTCGACCTGCCGCCCGATAGCTTGCGGACCGAGAATGCGGCCGTGATCGCCCCCGACGGCCGGCGCCTGGGCTATGGCGAGCTCGTCGCCGCGGAGATGCTGCATGTCGAGGCGCAGCCGACATCGCGCCTGAAGGATCCGGCGAGTTTCAAGGTGATGGGCCAGTCGGTGCCGCGCGTCGACATTCCGGCCAAGGTTACCGGCGGCGCCGCCTATGTGCAGGACATGCGGCTTCCCGGCATGGTGCACGCGCGCGTCGTGCGCCCGCCGAGCTACGGCGCGCAGCTTGCCGAATGCGATACGGCCGCGATCGAGAAGATGCCCGGCGTGGTCGGAATCGTGCGCGACGGCAATTTCCTCGCCGTGGTGGCGGAGAAGGAGTTTGCAGCAGTCAAGGCCATGCGCGCGCTATCAGCCGCGGCGAAGTGGCGGGAGAGCGCGAAGCTGCCGAACCAACGGGATCTGGCCGACGTGCTGACCGCGCTGCCGGCGCAGGATTTTGCAATTTTCCAGCGCTCCGATCCCGCGGTGAGCGGCACGCGATCGCTCGAAGCGACCTATACGCGGCCGTACCAGTCGCACGGCTCGATCGGGCCGTCCTGCGCGGTCGCGCAGTTCGGCGATGGCGCGATGACGGTGTGGACGCACACGCAAGGCGTCTATCCCGACCGGCAGGCCATCGCCGAGATGCTCGGCATGCCGCAGTCGAGCGTCCGCCTGATCCATGTCGAGGGCTCCGGCTGCTACGGCCATAACGGCGCCGACGATGCCGCGGCCGACGCCGCGCTGATTGCCCGTGCGCTGCCCGGGCGCCCGGTCCGGGTGCAGTGGATGCGCGAGCAGGAGCACGGTTGGGAGCCGTATGGCCCGGCCATGGTGACGAAGCTGAGCGCCTCGCTCACGGCCGACGGCAGGATCGCCGACTGGAATTTTGCGGTGTGGAGCAACACGCATTCGATGCGGCCGGGCGGCGCCGGCTCGCTGCTTGCGGCCCAGCATATCACCCGCTCGTTTGCGGTGCCTGCGCCGAAGCCGTTGCCGCTGCCGGAGGGCGGCGGCGATCGCAACGCGATCCCGATCTACAATTTCCCGAACGCGCATGTGATGCATCGCTTCATCCCCGCGATGCCTTTGCGGATTTCGGCGATGCGCGGGCTCGGCGCCTATCACAACGTGTTCTCGATCGAGAGCTTCATGGATGAGCTGGCCGATCTCGCCGGCGCCGATCCGGTCGCGTTTCGCCTCAAGCATCTCGACGATACGCGCGGCCGCGCGGTGGTCGAGAAGGCTGCCCAGGAATTCGGCTGGACGCCCGGCGGACGGGCGCCGCAGAATCGCGGCTATGGCTTTGCGTTCGCCCGCTACAAGAATCTGGCCGCCTATTGCGCCATTGCGACCGAGGTGGAGGTTGATCGCGAGACCGGCCGGGCTCGGCTGGTGCGCGCGGTCGCTGCCGTCGATGCCGGCCAGGTCGTCAATCCGGACGGCATCATCAACCAGGTCGAGGGCGCGATCGTGCAGTCGGCGAGCTGGACGCTCTATGAAAGCGTCACCTTCGACGAAGCAAGGATCACCAGCATCGACTGGCAGACCTACCCGATCCTGCGCTTCAATGCCGTGCCCGACAGCATCGCAGTCCACATCATCAACCGCCCAGGCCAGCCGTTCCTCGGCAGTGGCGAGACCGGGCAGGGGCCGGCCGCGGCGTCGCTCGCCAATGCCATTGCGCGCGCGACCGGCAAGCGGTTGCGCGATCTGCCGCTCAGCCGCAAGCGGATCAAGGACGCGATCGATGCGTAGGGAATCAGGCCGTCGGAGCGGGTGGCGCCGGCGGTGGCGTCATTGGCTCGACCTTGTAGGTCTTCGGCAGGTTGATCGGCTTGTAGGTCGAATCCTTCTCCATCCGCTCGACCACCGAGGCATGGATCGTCGCGCCGTCCGGGATCGGCCGCGGCTCGCCGCGCGGCAGATAGAAGCCGAGGAAGGACTTCCGCTCCGGCCACTCCTTCCATTTGTCGCTCTTCGGAATCCATTCAAGGATTTCCCAGGCGGCGGTCAGCGAATTGTGCAGCGGGGCGGTCGCGCTCGGCGGCAAGTAGTCGAACTTGTGCGGCGGCAGCGGCATCCCCCAGGCGAGATGATCGATCAGCGCCTGATCCATGTGCAGCCCGGCGGTCTTGGCCTGCTCGAGCATCCAGATCAGCGGAAATTTTGACGGCCCGCTCTGGTCCTCGGGATAGCCGCCGCCGACGTCGGAGTGCACCCCGGCGAACCAGACCTGGCGAATGTCCTGGTCCACCTCCGTTGCCGGATCGAACGGATCGGTGCGGAACTTCTGCGGCTCGATCCAGCGGTTGAGGCGGAACATGCGCCTGCGTTCGTCGATCGAAATCGCCTGGCGGAAGCATTTGACGCTGGAGTTGGTGCGGGTGAACAGCAGCGTCTGGATGTCGAACAGGAAGTTGTCCTGCCGCGGCACGATGATCGAGGCCACGGTATCCCAGACTCCGACGAACTCGACGTCGATGTTGCGCCCGCCGGCGATCAGGCTGAAGTGCCAGACTTCCTTCAGCGGGGCAGGGTCAAACGTCCCGTCGGACTTCTGGGCGTCGGAGCTGGCTTTCTTGTAGGTGCCGAAGGCGTAGCTTGCGAGGTCGAGCTGGTCGACCGGCAACAGGCCCATCGCATGGACGAAGGCCGCCAGCGTGCGCACGGTATAGGCGCCGCGGCTGAACCCGAACATCCAGACCCGGTCGCCGGGCTCCCAGAGCCGGCACAGAAACCGGTACGCGCCAAGCGTGTCCTCGTCGAGACCGGCGCCGAAGGCGAGCCCGAACAGGCCGCGCACCTCCTGCTTGAAGCGGCCCCAGCTGTTCTGCAGGCCGATCGTGCCGAGACCCGGATGATAGTAGATGCGCTGCCGGTCGTCCTTGTCGGCGACACGAAACAGCTTCAGCACGTTGGAAATATTGGCGCCGATCTCGTTGCCGGTGCCGTCGCAACAAATCACAATATCCTTCGGCATCCGTTGCCCCTGCGGCCGCCGTGAAAATTCGCGATCTCAATGTACGGCAGAACACGGGGAAGATTCAATCTTCAATTGAAGACGATTCTGTGTACGCGGCATGAACGCCGACTGTCGTTCGGCCGTCCGCGGCCGACATCGGGCGCGCGTGCGCGCCCTAACCAGCGATCCGCAGAATTCAATTGCAACACTTTGGAAAAGGTGGAAATCTCATCGTCAATCATTGCGATATTGCGTCGAATTTTTCTGCCCTTCAGGGATTTCGCCGGTGCGCGCGATCATCTTGCCTGCTGCCTTCCGCAGCTTCCACACCATGGACAGGAACGCATCGGCATGAGCCACCAAGCGCTCGTGACGGTCATTCTCGCGGGATTGGTGGTGGGTGCGTTCGGACTGTTCTGGTGGGTCGGCAGCTACTCCGATCGCGTTTTCGTGGGCAGATTCCGGGCCCGCTTTCCGGAGAAGACGCTGAGCTACACCGGCGATCAGCTCGGAGAGCTGGTGCAATCCGATCTGCGGATGAAATATGTCTTCCCGATCCTGTTCCCGCTCGATCTCGTCGTCATGCTGGCGCTGGCGGGCGCGATGGGCGCGGCGTCATCATTCTGGCTGAACCAGATCTATCCGACCGCAGCGTGGCTCGGCCTGGTCGTGCCGGCGGTGTATCTGCTGAGCGACCTGATCGAGGATTGCCTGCTGGCCTGGCTGTTGCTGCGCGGCGATCCGCATGCGGCGGCACGTTCCGTCTCGATGCTAAAGGCGATCACGACGATCAAGGTCGTCAGTGTCTCCGCATCGATCGCGCTGACGCTGATTGCGTTAGTCGGGTGGCTGCTCCACAGCGAGTCGCTCGCGATATAACAGTCCCGACTGCTCGGCCTATTGATACGTCGCCACGATGTCGGAGACGGCGCGCTCGAGCTGCTGGGCGGTGGCGCATTGGCGCACGACGGTGCAGAAGGTCGCGTAGCGCGGCATCTCGGAATCGCCAAAACCCCAGACCATGCGGCCTTCGGGATTGAGCCACACCAGCCGTTTCGAGCGCTCGCCGATCCGGCGCAGGATGTCGGCGCGCGGATCGAGATTGTTGCTGCGGGCGTCGCCGAGCACGATCACCGTGGTCTGCGGCGTGATCGCGCTCATCCAATTGTCTTCGAAATCGGCGAAGGAATTGCCGTAGTCGGACGAACCGAAGCCGACCTTGGACATGATCTCCTTCATCGCTTCTTCCGGCGAATTGGATTCCAGGATGTCGCTGACCTCGATCAAATGGCCCGAGAAGGCAAACGAACGGACGTCGTCGACCACCTCGTGCAGGCTGTGGATCAGGAGCAGGAAGAAGTCCGAGACGCGGGCCACCGAGCCGGAGACGTCGCACAGCGCGATGATCTTCGGCCGGTCGCGATGCTTGCGCTTCCACGCGGTGAGGAACGGCACGCCGCCCCAGGCCGCGTTCCGCCGCAGCGTGCGGCGGACGTCGAGATGGCCGCGGCGCTGACGCTTGCGCGGCTTGGAATAGCGTTCGCGCAGCCGGCGCGCGATCTGGCGGATCAGCGCGCGCATCTGCTCGACCTGGCGCGGCTCGATCCGCGCCAGCGGCGCGTTGCGCAGGATCTCGTTGCGCAGGTTCTCGGTCTCTTCGCGACCATAGAGCAGCAAGGCTTGCGAGACCGTGTCGCGGACGGTGCCGCGCAGGCCGTTGAGCGCCTCCTGCAGCCGTTCGGCGAGCGCAGGGTTGCGCGTGGTCTGTTCGTCGATGTCGTCGCGCAGGCGCTGGATGCCCATCGCATCGAGGATGCGGGTCTGGAAGATGCCGCGCTGGGTGAAGTAGCGGATGTCGGGCAGCGAGGCGGCGCCGGAGGCGTTGGCGATCGCCGTCGATATCGCGGCGCGATCCTGCGACAGCAGCATCTGCGCCAGCGGCCCGACACTCTCGTTGGCAGCGCCGCCCGCCGCATCGCCATGCTCGTCGGCCGACGCGTTGGCGCCGGATTCGCTGTTGTCGTCGGTCTTGTTCTGCTCGGCGCTGTCCTGCTGCGGCTCGGGTTGGCTGAAGAACAGGTCAAAGCATTCGCCGAGCGAACGCTTCTCATCCTGCGTCTTGGCAAGCGTCAGGAGGAACGTGTCGCGCAGGATATCGCGGTCGGCGAAGCCGACCTGGGCCACCGCCCGCATCGCATCGATGCTTTCGGCGGGCGAGACCCGGACCCCGGCTCCCCGCGCCGCACGAAAGAAGCGATGCAGGTTCTCGCGCATGTTGATCTAGCTGAATACGCCCTGGCGCGACGCCTTGGCGATGAAGCTTGAGATCTGCGGCGTCGCGGCCTCGATGTCAGCCTCGTATTTCAGGAGCACGTTGAGCGTGTCCTTGACGATCTCGGTGTCGAGCTCGCTGGCCTGCAGCAGCACCAGCACGCGCGCCCAGTCGATCGCCTCGCTGACCGAGGGCAGCTTCTTCAGGTCGAGCGAGCGGATCTCGTGGATGAAGCCGACCATCTGCTTGCGCAGCGTCTGCGAGATGCCGGGCACCCGGCTCTCGACGATGCGCTCTTCCAGCTTCTGCTCGGGGAAGCCGATATGCAGATGCAGGCAGCGCCGCTTCAAGGCATCGCCGAGATCGCGTTCGCTGTTCGAGGTTAGGATCACGGTCGGCGGCGCCACCGCGGAAACGGTGCCGAGCTCGGGGATCGTGACCTGGAAGTCCGACAGGATTTCCAGCAGCAGCGATTCGAATTCGGCATCCGACTTGTCGATCTCGTCGATCAGGAGCACGCAGCCGGCCGGCTGCTCCAGCGCCTGCAACAGCGGCCGCGGCTCGACGAACTCCTTGGAGAAGAACACGTCGCCGAAGGTGTGCAGCTGGTCGAGCGCTGCGGCCAGCGACTGCGCGCCGCCGAGCACCTCGCCGAGCTTGTCCTTCAGGATCTGGGTGTAGAGCAGCTGCTTGGCGTATTTCCACTCATACAGCGCCTTGGCCTCGTCGAGGCCCTCATAGCACTGCAGGCGGATCATCTTCAGGCCGCGCCAGGCGGCGATCGCCTTCGCAAGCTCGGTCTTGCCGACGCCGGCAGGGCCTTCGACCAGGATCGGCTTCTCGATCTGCTGCGACAGATAGACCGCGGTCGCGATCTGCCGGCTCGCGATATAGCCTTGCGCGGCGAGGCCGCTTTCCACGGCCTCGATCGAGGCGGTGGGCCTGGTGTCAGCCACGAGGATCAGCTCCGAATTTGCCTTGAACTCGGACCTGTTCTGCTCCCCTTGCGGGCAAAGCACAAGGCTCGTTTGGCCCGCAAAGGCATGGAGTTAGCGCATGGTTCCGGGATATTTCCGCCGAGCGCAATACGGAGGAGGCGGCAGCCTCTAGCTCGCGCAGCTCTTCACGAAATCCTTGCGCTGCGGGCCTGTGATCTTCTGGTCGATCGCCTGCTTCAGGCAGTCGAGATGCGCCTGCGCCATGCAGAGCTGCATCTGGTCGTGCCGGTCCTGACCCTTCAGTGCCTTCGCCGCGCTCTGGCAGGCGGCGCGCTTCGCACCAGGGACGGGCACTGCCGCCGAGGTGCTCTCTTGCGCGGGAGCCGCCGCCGGCGCCGCGGCCGGTGCCGGGGTTGAGGTTGCTTGCGCGAATGCTGCGACCGAGACCAGCAGCGAACCAGCCGAGACAAGGGCGACGACGAGATGTTTCATGGGATGTGCCTCCGCGGGCATGATCCGGAGAAGCGATGTCGGCTTTTCCGGAACGTCATGCTCAGACCAGGAATGGGATCACGATGCGATTTCACGGTCGCGCCGTGACCCGGGGGAGGCTGAGAATTAGAGACTGTCACCTGAATGCGGCGTGAATACGCGGTAAGGCCGCTTCACCTCAGCGTGAGGCCGGTCGCGGCTTCGAGCTCGGAGATCGCCTGCGCGGCGTTCGCGACCTTGATCGTGGTCATGCCCATCTCTCGCGCCGGCTTCAGGTTGACGCCGAGGTCGTCGAGATAGACGCAGTTCTTCGGATTCACCTGCAGTGTCTCCACCATCATCTGGTAGATCCGCGGGTCAGGCTTGCGCAGGCCGATCTTCGCGGACTCGATGACATGGTCGAACAGCGCCATGACTTCCGCGACATAGAGCGTGCGTCCGCTGTGGCTGCCGATTGCGTTCGACGGCAGATTGTTGGTGATGCAGCCGGTCTTGAATTTCGCCTTGATGCGCTTCAGCGCTTCGACCATTTCGGGGCGCAGGTCGCCGGAGAGCAGCGGCAGCACGTCCTTGCCGCGCACCTCGGCGCCGAGCGCCTTCGATTCCGTCGCAAACAGCGCGTCGAACGCGTCGATCCCGATCTCCGCGCGCTCGAACTTGGCCCAGGCGTTTTCGAGATGGTTGGCGGCGTTGGTGCGGCGGATGATGTCGACCGGCAGGCCGCGCTCGGTCTCGTAGCGCGCGAAGGCCTCGAACGGCGAGGTGGTCAAGACGCCGCCGAAATCCCAGATCACTGCCTCGATCATCGATGTCCTGCCCGTTGCAAAGCGGCGGCTTCGCCTCGGGTCGTCCGGCCGTTTTGGCCGAAGACAGGGAAACGCGCGTTCAGCCTTCTTTATTGGAATTGCCGCCGATCAGGCAAGCCGCCAGTTTGCGGCAAACTCCGCGATACGGAACGGGCTCACCAGACCATCGGAACCAGACGGTAACGCACGCGGGCGAGATACTCGGCATAGCCGTCGAGCTCGGCGGTGAGCATCCGCTCCTCCATCATGGACCGCAGGCCAAGCAGCGCCGCCATGACCGGCACGATGCCGAGGCCATACCAGGATCCGAGCAGCAGCGGAGTGCCGACATAGGTCAGCAGGCCGCTGGCGTAGATCGGATGCCGCACATAGGCGTACGGTCCCGTGGTCACCGCGGCATGTCCGCGCTCGCGCTGGATCTTCACGACCGGGGCGGCGTAGCTGTTTTCGCGGTAGGTCCGGTAGACGACATAGAACGACGCCGCGATCAGCACCGCGCCGGCACATTGCAGCGAGAGCGGGACGACCGACGTCTGGTGGCGCACCGCGTCGAGCGCCATCAACGGCAGCCATGTCAGCCACAGCAGCGGCATGATCGTCGTGATGACGCGATCCCACCCGGCCTGGCCGCGCGCGGTGCGGCGCTCCGCCAGCAGACCCGGATCATGCCTTGCGAGCCATGCCTCGGTGATCATCCCGCCGATCGTGATCTCGAGCAGGAACATCCAGGCGCCGGCCCATCGCATGGTGCCGGCCGCAAGAAACAGCAGCGTCCCGAGGCCCACAAATGTGCAGGCGGCGCGGCGCAGATTGATGCCAAGGGGATTGCGGTTGGGATTGCAGTTCTGGTCCATGTCTCTCTCCGGCGAGCGGCAACGGCCCCGCCGCCGGGGTGGGCGGGCCGTTGCATGTTCGGGCAGCGGATCGCAGCGCTGCTCAGTGCGTCGGGCCGATTACGGTCTGCGGGTCCAGTTTCGCGCCTGTCCGGAATAGACCTTGCTCGGCAGCGCGCGCGCGGTCGGATCGAGCAGGATCTTCATCGCGGTGTTGAGCCTCGCCTCCGAGTGTGGCGAGCCGTCATGGCGCATCTGCTGCGGGGCACCGGGGCCCTGTGGCGGCGCCATGTAGGCCGACGTTGTCGGCGGGGCGGGCGTGGTGGCGATCTTCGGACGGGCGACAACGGCGGCCTCCAACGGCTGCCGCGCATCGGCCAAGCTGGACGCTGCGGATGCTGCTTCCGCCGGCGGCGGCGAGGCGGCGCTGTCGGATCCGGATTTGCGGGGCGGTCTTGCCATGGCATCGGCTCCATTGGTTCGGTGATGACGACGACGTCAGGTTTTGTCTTCGTCAGATGTGGTGCGTTTGGCGATGATCGGGTTGCGGTCGCTGATCGCGGCGAGCAGCGAGGCGTGGCTCACGACGGATCCCACGACGATCTTTCCGGAGGGCTCGATCCGGCGACCGTTCTGCTGCTGTGGGCTCCGCGCGGTGGATTTCTGCATCATGTCGGCCTCCTCGAGGATGGGTGGGGCCCGACAGCGCCGGGCCCCGAGTTTGGCGATCAGATGCCGAAGGCACCGAGGACGCCGGGCAGCGCCTGCACGACGCCGCCCACGATGTCCTGCCAACCCTGCGGGTTGACCGACCCGTTGGCCGCCACTTCGGCAATCCGCTTCGGACCGCGCTCGAT
Source organism: Bradyrhizobium sp. (assembly GCA_036383375.1). Classification (GTDB taxonomy): domain Bacteria; phylum Pseudomonadota; class Alphaproteobacteria; order Rhizobiales; family Xanthobacteraceae; genus Bradyrhizobium. The sequence goes on from DASVOL010000283.1 coordinate 13,177, forward strand.
GCCCTCACACTGGATCGGGCTACGCACGCTGCCGAAGGTCTCAAAGTCGTTCCTTGCGTACATGTTCAGCTCCTTCTTTCGGTTTGAATTGACGGCAACTACGGGAGGTGGGCACCGACCGGGGCAGCCGTCGCTGGACGTCGCCCAGGGGATCGCTCATCGCGTCGATCCCCTGGACCACGTGACGCTAATTCGCGCCACGTTCTGATCTCCTCCGGACGCAGAGGAGCAATCGCGTCAATAGACCTGCCACTGCCGCAGCGGCCCGACCGCCACCGGCACCACGTCGCTGACGTCGATCGTGTACTGATAGACTTCGCGCGCCTGGGTCAGGACCTGCGTCGGGTTGAAGAAGCGGTACGTCACGTCGTGGCAGTCCGAGTCCGGCCGGCAGATCACGCTCTGGTCGACTTCGACGGTGTCGAGCCGCAGGCCCTTCTCGGCGGCGTCAAAGAAGATCTTCCGCGTGTTGTAGGCATTCATCGCGGAATAATTCAGCGCGCGATCCTGCGGCGAGAGACCGACATTGCGGAACTCGTTGTAGATGCGCTCGAGGAAGCCTTCCGCGCCGGGCGGCCATTGGTCGGAGTCTTTCCCGAACAGCGTGAACAGATCCCACTGGTAGAAGCCGCGCCAGTCGGTCACCAGCGTCGGCACGACGGTGCCGTTGAGCAGCTTGGTCGTGTTGGTGCTGTCGACCCAGCCGGCCATCGAAACCCGCGCAACGCCGCCGGGCCCCGGGAATGCCGGGCGCGTCGGCCGCGGTTCGCCGGCTGCGGGGGCCGACATCGTCGCGATCGCCACGGTGCGGGTCGTCGCGGGATCGTCGTGCGAAACCTCCTGATGCCACAGCGCCAGGATCAGCGCGGCGAAGAACCCGAGACCGAACACGTCGAGCGGCTTGATCGCATAGATCGGGATCGAATCGATCGTCATCGTCCAGGTGATGGCGTCGGCGTCCGGGAAGTTGTTGCCGGCGCCGGCCGGCGTCGCGGTCTCGCCTTCGGCCTGGTTCAGCAGATAGCGCGCCATGATCGCCGGATTGTACGGCGCCGAGGTATCGCCGGAGCGATCGCGATCCGGGCCGAACGCCGGATCGCCACGTCCGATCAGACTGTCGCGCCAGTTGGCGATCGACTGCACGAAGTAGTCGAGGCGGGCTTCCTTGCCGAAATCGTAGAACAGCCGGCCGATCGGGAAGGCGAGCTGACCGGTGGACTCGGCCGTCGCGCCCCGTGGACGCATGCCGCCGCCACAGCCGCAGCTCTTCTCGCCGCTGGTTCGAACCGCGGGCGCCTCGTACATCGGCAGCGCCTGGGGCGTTGCGACGGGAAGCGCATTGCTCGGCATCAGCGCGTGCAGCTGCTGCGGTTGCAGCCAGGTTTGCGGCATCATGCCGGCCGTTGGCATCGCCATCTGCGGCATCATCATCTGCGGCATCACCATCTGCGGTGCCGGTGTCGGCATCCAGACCATGTCGCCGCCCGCATGGGGCGCGTGATACGGATAATAAGGCGCGGGCGCCGCGATCGGCGCGGCGACGACACCGTGATCAACAGGGACGGCCATGGCCGCAGGTGCTGCCGGCGCGGCGGGCTGTGCCTCGCTTGGCATGATCCCGGCGCTGCTTCGCAGGACCGAGCCGTCCGGCCCGAATATGCGCGGAGCCGATGGTGCAGACATTGCTGATAGATCTCCCATGGAACCCTCTCTGGTTGCAGTTGGCTGAGCGGCGGATGATGGTTGGACGAAAGGGCGCGCGGACACTCCCCAGAAGCGGGGAGGCGCGGCCGTGGCACCCGACGGCATGACGGCGTCCGCCTGCTCGCCAAGCAGGGCGGCGACAGCCGCGGGAATATCGAGCCGGCCGGCGAGGCAGCGCGAGGCGCTGCCGTCGTTACGGCAGGGCGCCGCGCTTTCGAGCAGCGCGGCACGGACGGCTTGCGGATCGGCCTTGCGTCCGTTCTGGCGCAGGCATGAGAGCAGCAGCGCGACGACGCCGGTGACGATCGGCGCGGCGTAACTCGTTCCGGAACGCAGGCTGACGTTGCGGACCGGCGAGGCGCCGATGATGTTTTCGCCCGGCGCCAGGATGCCGTTCTCGAGATAGGCGTCGCCGAAATTGCTGAACGGCAGCGGGTTGCCGGCCAGGTCGCACGCGCCGACCGCAAGCACCGAGGACAGGCTGCCCGGCACCTGGACGCAGCGGCAGCCATCATTGCCGGCGGCGGCGACGATCAGCTTGCCGGCGCGTTCGCAGGCGCGCACCGCGTCGACCAGAATGCGATCGGCCTGTCCCGTCGCGGATTGCTGGCCGCTGCTGATGTTGATGATGTCGGCGCCGACGGCCAGCGCTTGGTTGATCGCGAGCGCCAATGTGCTTTGCGAGGACGGCTCGATCTGCCCGGCCGCATTCTCGCGATAGATCGAGAACACGGTTGCGCTGCAGTTCGGCGCGACGCCGAGCACCGGGCTGCCGGGCGTACCCATCAGCACGCTCGTGACATGCGTGCCGTGCTCGGACTGGATCGTCGGCGAAGACGGCGCGACGAACTCGCCGCCCATGGCGACGCGGGCCTGCCGGAGCGAGGGATGATTGAGATCGACGGGACCGTCGATGATCGCGATCTTGACCGCGGGGTCGCCACCCGACGTTCTCTGCCACAAGGCAGTCAGACCAGCGATGTCGGCAACTGGATTCATGAAATCGATCCTGGCCGATCTGCTGCGAATTCGTGCAGCCGATCCGTCTTCCACGGCAATCTGCGATCGCGCAGCGAGCGAAAAGAGCGGCATGTCGCTGCGTTGGTGCAGTTGTGGCAGGTGTGCCGCGAAAGGCCTATTCACCGTGGCGGATCAGAAAGGATCGAGCCGATGATACGGATCGGCCGATCCAGGAGATCGATCCTCCGCCTCGAAAGATCGATCGAAGGATTTAGTCGGGATCGATCTTGCTGCGTGACGCCGCACGCGTGCGCGTAAAGCCGTGCCGCAGCTCGGCAATGCGTGCACGCGCTCCGGTCATCCGAATACGGAATTCAGGTCGCTGGTGTCAGTCGAGCTCGCGGCGGCGATCGAGAGCCGGCGCAGATGACGCGATCCACGGCGCTTCGCGCACTCGCCGCATCGCCTGTGCCCGGCGCGGCAGGCCGAGTTTCTGCAGCACGTGATGGACGTGATGCTTGACGGTGGCAAGGCTGAGATTGAGATCGCGCGCGATCTCCTTGTTCGACATGCCCTGCCCGATGAGCTTGAGAACCTCGCCTTCGCGGCGTGTCAGGCCCTGGTCCGCGTCGATCGTATCCGTCTGACGCTCCATGCAAAACAGCGCGCGCAGCAGGCCGCCGGAAATCTCGGCGCTGCAGGCAAGCCGCCCCGATGCCACGTCCGACAGTGCGCGGCAGAGTTCGTCGAAGCTGGCATTCCGGGAAATATAGCCGCTGAACCCGGCCCGGCCGCAGCGGACTACGTCGCGCCGGTCCTCGTTGAGGCCGAGTGCCACCAGCGCGATCTGCGCATGCTCGCTTGCAATCACGCGCACCTCATCGAGATCGATACCCTGTGTGACGTCGATCAGAATGACACTCACACTGCCGGTCTCGAGGGTCGCGCGCAGGCCGGCAAGATCGGAGACCGCCGCCTCGACGGCGAACTCGGCGTGGTTCTGGAAACTCGAGGTAAGCCCCTCGCTGAACAGCCTGATCGGCGTGACGACCGCGATCCTCATCATTATCCTCGAACTCAACGAAATGGCGGATGAAAAGCCGTCTGGTGGTCGACGGCACCGGCATCCAGAAAGTCATGAAGGTAAGTATGCGGTATGCTGCCAGAGGTTGTAATAATATCAGGTCGAAACTACGGCCCCGACAGGCGCGGGATCAAGAGATACAGTTCACATTCGAACGTCGTGCTGGCTGCGCGACGCGGGATACGATGCGGCGGATGTCGCGGCAAGGCGGCGACACGCAGTACGTGTGCGCCATCGGGCTGCCGGAAATCTCGCGGCGACTCCAACGCCGTAGTGATCGACGCCTAGATATTTAGATAATTGACGCGTGCGGGTCCGAGTGCTCTGTACAAGATTGCGTGTTCTTCGGCCGAGTGTGAGCGACGCAATGCCGCGCCTCGGATGTGCTCAATCCAGATGCCAATCGCAGGGTTCCATGACGAGATTGATTCGAGCGGCAGCCATTCTGACCCTGTTGATC
>DASVOL010000284.1:0-3344 GCA_036383375.1 Bradyrhizobium sp.
CGGCCGGCGACGATCGGCTTCGGCAAGGCCTATCCGGAGTTCTGGATCAATCTGCGCGCTGCGATGCCGCAGGTCGCGCATGAAAGCGGCACCCACATTTGCCTGCGCGCGAAAACCACCGCCGAGGTTGATGCCTTTCACGCCGCCGCGCTGGCTTCAGGCGGCCTCTCCGATGGCGCCCCGCGCCTCCGCCCGCACGACCGCGTGCGCTACTACGCCGCCTTCGTCCTCGACCCCGACGGCAATCGCATCGAGGCTGTGACGTTTCCGAGCGAGTGATCTTGGACGAGCGCTAAACGTAATCCGTCATCCTGAGGCGCGAGCTCTTGCGAGCCTCGAAGGATGCACGGCCACCAGCCGGGCCCGTTCATGCTTCGAGACGGCCGCTGCGCGGCCTCCTCAGCATGACGGTGATGGAGCTGAAAGCGCGGTGAACGCCTACAGCCGCCGCGCAACCTCAGGCGCGAGCTCCTTCGCGGCCGCCGGCTTGCCGGCCACGGCCGAGCGCAGCCGCGGCAGGATCTCGTCGACGCGGTCGGCCATCAGCACGTTGATCGGCAGCGTCGGGCGGATGAACTCGGTCATGCGCATGTGGTTCAGCAGCGAGAGCAGGGGCTCCCAGAAGTTGTCGATGTTGGCGAGCAGGATCGGCTTGTGGTGACGGCCGAGCTGCTGCCAGGTCAGTTGCTCGACCAGCTCCTCCAGCGTGCCGATGCCGCCGGGCAGCGCGACGAACGCATCCGAGCGCTCGAACATCAGCCGCTTGCGTTCATGCATGTCGGGCGTGACGATCATCTCCTGAACCGAGGTCAGCGCATTCTCGCGCGCCCGCAGGAACTCCGGAATGATGCCGGTGACGGAGCCGCCATGATCGAGGGTGGATTTCGCGACCGCGCCCATCAGGCCGATCGAGCCGCCGCCATAGACCAGGCGAACGTTGTTGTCGGCAAAGGCCTTGCCGAGCGCGACGGCAGCTTCAACGAAGCGGGGATTGTTACCGGGGCCGGAGCCGCAATAAACACAGACAGTCTTGATTTGGTTCATACGATCCTTGTGGCACTGCAGCGTAAACAGGGTCAAGACTCGCATATGGGGATTGAGAGCCGAAAAATCCCGTAAATTCCCGCGAATCGCGAACAATTTTCGTCATAAGCCTGTACGCCACGTTGAAACGATCTATATGACGGGCACAATGGCAAATCGTGGAAAAGATGTGGCCGCGGACCGCCGCGCCATGACGTCGCGAGCGGGCTCCTGATGGTGCCGCCGCAACAGACTGTGACCGCGGCCGATCAGCCCACGGCCACGACGCCGGCCGCCGAGAAGGGCACGCTGCTCGGCACCCTCGTTCATCTCTGGCCCTATATCTGGCCCGGTGATCGCGCCGATTTGAAGATGCGCGTGATCTGGTCGGTGGTGCTGCTGCTGTTCGCCAAGCTCGCGACGCTGTCGGTGCCGTTCACCTTCAAATGGGCGATCGACGCGCTGAACGGCACGGGCTCGGCGCCGGTCGCAGCCTCGAACTGGATGGTCTGGCTGATCGCCTCGCCGGTGCTGATGACGATCAGCTACGGCGCGGTGCGGATCATCATGGCGGTGCTGACGCAGTGGCGCGACGGCATCTTCGCCCGCGTCGCGATGCACGCGGTGCGGCGGCTCGCCTACATCACCTTCGTGCACATGCACGAGCTGTCGCTGCGCTTCCATCTCGAGCGCAAGACCGGCGGCCTGACCCGCGTGCTGGAGCGCGGCCGCTCCGGCATCGAGACCATCGTGCGGATGGTGATCCTGCAGCTGATCCCGACCATCGTCGAGGTCACGCTGCTGGCGGCGGTGCTGCTCTGGCAGTTCGACTGGCGCTACGTGCTCGCGGTGCTGATCACGGTCGTCGTGTTCATGTACTACACCTACATCGCGACCGAGTGGCGGATCGAGATCCGCCGCAAGATGAACGATTCCGACACCGAGGCGAACACCAAAGCGATCGACTCGCTGCTCAACTACGAGACGGTGAAGTATTTCGGCGCGGAGGAGCGCGAGGCGAGGCGCTACGACCGCTCGATGGAGCGCTACGAGCAGGCCAGCGTGAAGACCTACACCTCGCTCGCGGTGCTCAACACCGGGCAGGCGATCATCTTCACCGCGGGGCTGACCGCGACCATGCTGATGTGCGCGTTCGGCATCCGCAACGGCACCCACACCGTCGGCGATTTCGTGCTGATCAATTCGATGATGATCCAGCTCTACCAGCCGCTGAACTTCATGGGCATGGTGTATCGCGAGATCAAGCAGGCGATCATCGACATCGAGAAGATGTTCGATGTGCTGGCGCGCGATCCCGAGGTGAAGGATGTTCCAGGCGCCAAGCCGCTCGTGGTGTCCACAGGCAGCGTGCGCTTCGAGGACGTCCGCTTCGCCTATGAGCCCGACCGCCAGATCCTGAAAGGCCTGAGCTTCGAGGTGCCGGCCGGCAAGACGGTTGCGATCGTCGGTCCCTCCGGCGCCGGCAAGTCGACGATCTCGCGGCTCTTGTTCCGGCTCTACGACGTCTCGAGCGGCCGCATCCTGATCGACGGTCAGGACATCAAGAATGTGACGCAGACCTCGCTGCGGTCGGCGATCGGCATGGTGCCGCAGGACACCGTGCTGTTCAACGACACCATCCGCTACAACATTCGCTATGGCCGCTGGGATGCCGGCGACGACGAGGTGGAGGAGGCGGCGCGGCTGGCGCAGATCGACGGCTTCATCCGGATGTCGCCGCAGGGTTACGAGACCCAGGTCGGTGAGCGCGGCCTGAAACTCTCCGGCGGCGAGAAGCAGCGCGTCGCCATCGCACGCACGGTCTTGAAGGCGCCGCCGATCCTGGTGCTGGACGAGGCGACCTCGGCGCTCGACAGCCACACCGAGCACGAGATCCAGGGCGCGCTGGAACGCGTCTCGCGCAACCGCACCTCGCTGGTGATCGCGCACCGGCTGTCGACCATCGTCGGCGCCGACGAGATCATCGTGCTGGACCAGGGTCGGATCGCCGAGCGCGGCACCCACGCGCGGCTTTTGGCCGCCGATGGCCTCTACGCCAGCATGTGGAACCGGCAGCGCGAGGCTGAGGAGGCCCGCGAACGGCTCGCCCAGGTCGATGACGACGGCAGCGCGCCGAATCGCCTGCCGCCGGTGGTCACCGATTCGTCGGAGGATTCCATCCCCGTTGAGGGTGAGAAACCCTTGCCGACCGCCGCGGAATAGTCGATTTAGGGCATGATCCGGAAAAGTGCGAAGCGGTTTTCCGAAAAGATCATGCTTAAACAATGAACTAAAGCGCGATGACGCTTCGACCCACTCTC
>DASVOL010000285.1:0-12454 GCA_036383375.1 Bradyrhizobium sp.
TGTGGCATCGGCGGCGCCCTGCGCCGCGCCGGATGAGGCGGTCATTGCCATGGTTGAAAAGCCAGCACTTTCACTGCGGTCGGAGGGGTGGGGAAGCCGACCGTAAACCGATCAAATCACCATAGATAGGGCGAGGTTAAGACGCGATTAACCATCGGCGGCGCGGCACGTTTGGCCGGCGCGTGATATCAGCGCTGACCTCAGAAAACCGCTTCAAAATTGCTCCGAGCCATGATCCATCGCCGCGCCGTCAGGGCGCTCATCATTACCGGCGAACGTGACGTCCTGCTGATGCGGATTCGCCCGCCGCATGGTGGCGAGTGCTTCTGGATCGCTCCCGGCGGCGGCATCGAGGATGAAGAGACGACGCAAGCGGCGTTGCAGCGGGAGTTGGCCGAGGAATTGGGGCTGGTCGATTTCGCGCCCGGCCCCGCGGTCTGGCGGCGTCATCACATCTTCAACTGGGGCGGCCGGCGAATCTCCCAGAAGGAAGAATACCGGATCGTTCGCGCGGATCGGTTCGACCCTGTGATGGCCGACGAGGCCGAGGCGAAGGTGCTCGATTGCTTCCGTTGGTGGCCGATCGCCGATCTATCCGGTGCGGAGGAGCGCCTCACGCCGCTGTCGCTGGCCAACATCCTTGAAAGCTATTTGCGCGACGGCGCGCCGCGCGAGCTGCCGGACGAGGAAGTCCTGATCGACTGACGTGGCCTGCCCTCCAGATTCTGATTTTGATGCGTTTTCTTCGCTCGAAAACGCACTGCCGCGCATTCGAGCGATCCGCTTTACCCGCCATTAAGGCCAGCGCGCACGCCACCGGTTCCTTCAGCAATTCGCAACACTGCACGACCGAATGATCCCGCGTATTGCGAGGATCTGCAGACGGACATGGCCATCAGGATCGAGACACGCGGCGATGTTCTGCGCCGCACCGGCAAGGTGATGGTGATTGCCGCCGGCATGACTGCGGTGATGTCCTTCACCATCGGCATGCTGGTGTTCGGCCGCGATCTCGCCGCGCCGATCACGGTCGGTCAGATGCAGCTGTTCGGGCTCACCGCCGGCGTATTCATCTCGATCGCGCTCAGCGGCGCGATGTCCTATCGCGCCGGCCTGTTGATGCTGGAGCTCGCGCATACCCGGCGCGAGCTGGCCCAGATCTCGCAGACCGACCAGCTGACCGGCCTGTTGAACCGCCGCGGCTTCGACACCGAGGCCGCCGCCGCACTCGACCAGGCGCAGGCGGATGGCGCGTCGGTTGCGGTCCTGATGTGCGACATCGACCATTTCAAGTCGATCAACGACCGCTACGGACATGAGATCGGCGACAAGGTGCTGGTCGAGATCGCCGACGTGCTGCGCCAGTTCGCGAGCCGGCACGGCGCGCTGGTTGCCCGCTACGGCGGCGAGGAGTTTGCGGCCGTCGTGACCGGCCTGACCCACGAGCAGGTCGCGCACGGTGCCGAGGAAATCCGCCGCGACTGCGCAGGCCGAACCATCCTCGACGGCGTGACCCTTCTGCCGGTGACGATCAGCATCGGCTTCACCGTGAAGGAAACGAGCTTTGATCTCGGCAGCCTGATGCGGACCGCCGACCAGGGGCTCTACGCCGCCAAGCGCCACGGCCGCGACCGCGTCGAGCACGCGCGCGACGCGGCGTGAGTTTCGCTGCATCCGGGCTACTCACTACGCACGTGACGTGCGAGGACTACCGTGCCGGCAACTTCTCGAACGACGGCTTGCCCTCGGGCAGATGGTGGAAGGTCTGCTTGTCGCAGGTGTAGATCGTCATCTGCGGGGTGAACACGCTGGGGTCGTCGAAGGTGCCGACCTTCAGGATCGTGGCGGGCAGGCCTGGCACCTTGGTCACCAGATGGGTGCCGCATTCCGGGCAGAATTCGCGCGTCACGGCGCGCTCGAGGTCCTTCCGGGTGAACTGCTTGGGTTGGCTGGCGGTGTATTTGAAGCCGGTGGTCGGCATCGCCATGAACATGTTCGGTCCGCCGCCGGTGATGTACTGGCATTCGCGGCACAGGCATTGCGCCGCCATCATCGGTTCGCCTTCGGCCTCATAGCGCACGTTGCCGCAATAGCACCTGCCTTGCACCTTCATGACGTCCTCCCGTTTTTGTTTTTGGTAGCCTGTCGTTTCACAATGACAGACAATTCCGACATTATTTTCTCAATCACGCAAAAAAGAAAGGGGCTCCAACTTGCGCTGGAGCCCCTCAACGGTCCGGACATTGCCGGGTATGTGCCCGGACCGTAGTTCTGGGAACGACCGCTTGGGGAGGTCGCGCCCCGGGAGAACCTCTTACATGTTGTAGGCGCGCTCCGTGTGCTCGGTGATGTCGAGGCCTTCACGCTCGGTCTCGACGTTGGCGCGCAGGCCGACGATCACGTCCACGATCTTGTAGAGGATCGCAGAGCCGATGCCCGACCACACCAGCGTGGTGCCGACGCCCCAGACCTGCGAGGTCATCTGCGCCACGAAGTCGTAATCGGCAACCTTCGGCGGGATCGCGGTGTAGTCGATGATGCCAGCACCGCCGAGCGCCGGGTTGACCAGGATGCCGGTGCCGAGCGCGCCGATGATGCCGCCGACGCAGTGGACGCCGAACACATCGAGCGAGTCGTCATAGCCGAGCGCGTTCTTCACGACCGTGCAGAAGAACAGGCAGACCACGCCGACCACGAGGCCGAGCACGATGGCACCCATCGGACCGGCATAACCGGCCGCCGGCGTCACCGCGACGAGGCCCGCGACCGCGCCCGAGAGCGCGCCGAGCAGCGAGGGATGGCCCTTGATGATCCATTCCGCGAACATCCAGGCCAGCGCCGCCGCGGCCGTGGCCACGAAGGAGTTGGTCATGGCGAGCGCAGCGCCGCCATTGGCTTCGAGGTTCGAACCAGCGTTGAAGCCGAACCAGCCGACCCAGAGCAGCGAGGCGCCGATCATGGTCATGGTCAGCGAGTGCGGAGCCATCAGCTCCTTGCCGTAGCCGGTGCGCTTGCCGATCAGGAGCGCGCCGACCAGGCCGGCGATGCCGGCGTTGATGTGGACGACGGTGCCGCCGGCGAAGTCGATCGCACCCTTCTTGAAGATCCAGCCCGCATCGGCATTGACCGCGTCGAGGGCGGCCTGCGCCTTCGTCTTGGCATCGCCGTCAGCCGCGGCGGCAAGTGCCTTGGCGGCATCCTGGATCGCGTCCGGGCCCGGCCAGTACCAGACCATGTGCGCGATCGGGAAGTAGATCACGGTGACCCAGATCGGGATGAACAGCGCGATCGCCGAGAACTTCATACGCTCGGCAAAGGCGCCGACGATGAGGGCCGGCGTGATCGCCGCGAAGGTCATCTGGAAGCACATATAGACGAGCTCCGAGATGTTGGCGTCGACCGAGAAGGTCGCAGCCTTGGAATCCGGCGTGACGCCCATCAGGAAGGCCTTGGAGAAGCCGCCGATGAAGTCGGAGCCGCCGGTGAAGGCGAGGCTGTAGCCGTAGAGAGCCCAGAGCACGGTGACGATGCAGACGGTGTAGAACACCTGCGCCAGCACCGAGAGCATGTTCTTGGAGCGGACGAGACCGCCATAGAATAGCGCAAGGCCCGGGATGGTCATCAACAGCACCAGCACCGTCGATGTCAGCATCCAGGCGTTGTCGCCCTTGTTGACGGTTGGCTCGGCGTAGGCGGCGGTTGCGGCAAAGAGGCCGACTGCGAGGGCCGCCAGTCCCGCGCCATAGGGACGCTTGAACGTCATGTTATTTCACTCCTGAGGTCTTAAAGGTTGAGCGCGAAATCAGAGGGCCGCGGCATCGGCCTCGCCGGTGCGGATGCGCACGGCGTGCTCGAGGCTGATGACGAAGATCTTGCCGTCGCCGATCTGTCCGGTCTTGGCGGCGGAGGTGATGGCGTCGATGGTCTTGTCGACCTGATCGGAGGCGACTGCGACTTCGATCTTGATCTTGGGCAGGAAGCTCACCGCATATTCGGCGCCGCGATAGATTTCCGTGTGGCCCTTCTGACGGCCGTACCCCTTGACTTCCGTCACCGTGAGACCGTGAACGCCAATGGCGGTCAGGGCGTCACGGACCTCTTCCAGTTTGAATGGCTTAATGATCGCCATAACAATTTTCATGAGTCCTATCCCCGCTTGGGCCCGGTGCGAACGAACACCGGGAGTTTCGACTGAGGTTCACCACGCGGAAGACATCCACTACGCGGGCACAGCCGGGACCCTTAGAATCAAATGCCGTGCCAAACGGCTCGGGTTCGCTAATGGATTATGAATCCGGACCTTTTCCCGCATTGCGGGAGCAAGTTGCAGCTGCGCTATTCCGTCGCGCCTAAAATCTAATCAGATTGGCCTAATTCGTGAGCAAGCCAGGGTCTGGACACAATTCTGCTCAGCCGTGGTGCAGGTGCTGGTATTCAGATAAAGTAGTGCCGGGCCATTAGGCGGCGTCACGGGCTGCAAAAACCCTGTCGATCAGTCCCCACTCGAGCGCCTGCTCCGCCGACATGAAGTGATCGCGGTCCAAGGTCCGTTCCACGTCGGCCTCGGTGCGCCGGCAATGCTGCGCGTAGAGCCGGATGATGCGCCGCTTGGTCGCCTGCATCTCGGCGGCATGGATCTGGATGTCGGAGGCCTGGCCCTGGAAGCCGCCGAGCGGCTGATGCACGTGGAGGCTGGCATTGGGAAGCGCGGCGCGGTGGCCGGGCTCGCCGGCCATCAGCAGGAACGACCCCATCGATCGCGCAGTGCCCATGCACAGCGTGTGCACCGGTGCCTTGATGAACTGCATGGTGTCGTACATCGCAAGCCCGCTGGTGACCACGCCGCCATAGGAGTTGATGTAGAGGTTGATCGGTTTGTTCGGGTTGTCGGCTTCGAGGAATAGCAGCTGCGCGCAGACCAGTCCGGACATCGCATCATTGACCTCGCCGCTCAGGAAGATGATGCGTTCGCGCAGCAGCCTGGAATAGATATCGAAGGAGCGTTCGCCGCGAGACGACTGCTCGACGACCATCGGGACGAGTTGCATCATGTCGCGCATCGGCGACCTCCCATTTCAGCAGGTGATGAAGTTTCAGCGGGTGATGAAGTGCGGGATCAGGCCGCGCGCATCAGGGTGCGGCGGTTGCTGTTGGCCGCTTGCGGCTGGTTTGCTCGCGTGCCGCAGGCTACCTGGATGATGCGAAACCGGGTGCCGCCGGCCTCGTTCGGCTCGATCCGGAACGTGACGTGACTTTCGCGAAACGGCGGTTCGGGCTCGCGCAGCCGGTAGCGCACCTCTTCGCCTGCGACCGACGATAGGGGCTCAGCGGCAGCGAGGTCGCAATCCGGTAGCCAACGCTCGCGCAGGGCTGGAATGGTGACGGCGCGCCACACTTTCTCGGGCGGTGCGTCGAGCTCGTATTCGATCACCAGAGCTGCGTCCGCGTCAGGCTCAACCGTGTCGCTCATTGATCCATGTCCTTCAGGAGGTCGGAGAGCGCATCGATGCGCTTCGGCCAATAGGCGCGGTAGCGGGCGAGCCAGGTCCCGATGCTGGCGATTCCGTCCGGGTCGACTTCATAGTTGACGAAGCGGCCCTGCCGCTGCTCGCGCACCAGGCCGGCCGCGCGCAGCACCGCCAGATGCTGCGACATCGCCGGCTGGCTGATCTCGAGCCCGTCGCGCAAGGCGCTGGCGTTCAGGCTGCCGCCGGCCAGCTTCTCAAACACCCTGCGGCGGGTCGGATCGGCCAGTGCCTTGAAGATATCGGTGTCGACCATGCCGACACATAAGCACATGCTTATGTGTCGTGCAAGCCTGAACTGTCCCGTGCAGCGTGACGTCGCGGCGCTCGGGTCCTTTGCATGGGGTTGTTTTACGAATTTGCGCTCTCAGGGCCCAACTCGTCCCGGCGATACGAGCTCGGCTGCTACTGCAACGCCTCGCCGTGCTGCGAGATGTCGAGACCCTCCAACTCTTGCTGCATCGAGACGCGCAACGGGACGAAGGCGCTGACCAGCTTGAGCAGCACGAAGGTGACGCCGCCGCACCAGACCAGCGTGATCGCGACGCCGTAGAGCTGGATCAGGAGCTGTCCCGGATTGCCCTCCAGCAGGCCGGAGGTGCCGCCGATCGCCGCGGTGGCGAAAACGCCTGCGAGCAGCGTGCCGGTCAGGCCGCCGATGCCGTGCACGCCGAACACGTCGAGCGAGTCGTCGTACTGGAAGCGGTGCTTCAGCCAGGTACAGGCCCAGAAGCAGACCAGGCCGGCGATGATACCGATGATGATGCCGTGCCACGGCGCAACGAAACCGGATGCCGGGGTGATGGTGCCGAGGCCGGCGACCGCGCCCGAGATCATGCCGAGCACCGACGGCTTGCGGCGCGTCGCCCATTCGATCGCGCCCCAGGTCAGCGCGCCGGCGCAGGCCGCCAGATGGGTGGCGGTGATCGCCATCACCGCGCGCGAATTGGCCGCCAGCGCCGAGCCGCCGTTGAAGCCGAACCAGCCGACCCAGAGCAGGCCGGTGCCGACCACCGCGAGCGACAGGTCGAACGGCGACAGATTATCATGGCCGTAGCCGTGCCGGTTGCCCATCACCTTGGCCGCGACCAGGCCGCTGATGCCGGCGGACAGATGCACGACGAGCCCACCGGCGAAATCCATCACGCCCATCGAGGCGAGGAAGCCGCCGCCCCACACCCAATGCGCCAGCGGTACATAGGCGAAGATGAACCAGCCGATCGAGAACAGCACATAGGCGGAGAACCGCATGCGGTCGGCGACCGAGCCGGCCACGAGCGCCACCGTGATGATCGCAAACGTCATCTGGTAGAGCATGAACAGCGCTTCCGGGATGGTCTTTGCCGCCGGATTGACGCTGTCCATCGTGATGCCGGCCAGGAACCAGCTGTCGAGCGAGCCGAGCCAAGGACCGGTGCCGACGAAGGTCAGCGAATAGCCGAACACGACCCAGAGGATCGAGATGATCGCAACGGCGGTGAGGCTCTGCGCCATCGTCGCCAGCACGTTCTTCTTGCGCACCATGCCGGAGTAGAACAGTGCGAGCCCCGGGATCGTCATCATCAGCACCAGCGCGGTGGCGACGATCATCCAGGCGGTGTCGGCGGGGTTGATGCCGGAGGCGGCGGAGTCTTGCGCTGACGCCGGTGCGACCCACGAGAGCAGCATTGCAGCAGTGATCGGCGCAGCTGATATCGCTGCACGAAGAGCTCGTGCCCCCATCATCATTCCCCGGCGTGTCGTGGTTTCTTTACGTGGTTTTTGGCGTGTGCCGGCGTCGCTGGCGGCGGTGGTGTCGATTGAGACTCAAAGCGCGTCGTTGTCGGTCTCGCCGGTGCGGATGCGCAGGGCGTGGTCGATCGGCGTCACGAAGATCTTGCCGTCGCCGATCTGACCGGTGCGGGCGTGCTCGGTGATGACGCTGACCGCCTTTTCGGCGAGCTCGGTGTCGACGGCGATCTCGATCCTGAGCTTGGGCAGGAAATTCACGACGTATTCGGCGCCGCGATAGATCTCGGTGTGGCCCTTCTGGCGGCCATAGCCTTTCACCTCGGTCACCGTCATGCCGTGAACGCCGATCGCGGTCAGGGCCTGGCGTACCTCATCGAGCTTGAACGGTTTGATGATCGCGACGACGAGTTTCATGGTTCAGGCCTTCATTTCCTTGAGGTTTTCAGTGTGCGCCCATCCCCGGAGCCGCAACTCGCCGTCTC
Organism: Bradyrhizobium sp.; assembly: GCA_036383375.1. Lineage (GTDB taxonomy): Bacteria > Pseudomonadota > Alphaproteobacteria > Rhizobiales > Xanthobacteraceae > Bradyrhizobium. Next base: position 7,739 of record DASVOL010000285.1, read on the forward strand.
TGGAGCGGCAACTTGCCGCCACCAAATCTGGCAGCTTTCTGGGCAAATGGCACAAAAATGTTGCAGGTTGAAGGGGAAAACGTGCGCAGCGCGTGAACTCCGTCACTGTACGGGACGACAACCGTCGGCCAGAATATGGCTTTCCCGCCCCGGCCAGCGCTCCCGCTGGCTCATTCTCGCCACAGCGCGTGCACCCGCGCCCCGAGGAACAAGAAAATGTCGAATCGAAACTGGTTTTATGCATCCGAAGGCCAGCAAAAGGGCCCCCTGCCTGAAGCTCAGCTCCGCGACCTGATCACCCGTGGCATGGTGGGCGCCGATACCCTGGTGTGGACCGAGGGCATGGCCGGCTGGCAGAAGGCCGGCGAGATTCCGGGCCTTGTTCCGAGCGCGGGCGCGCCGCCGGCGTTTCCGCAGGCCGGCGGACCGCCGCCGGTGGCCGCATCGGCAGGCTATAGCGGCGGCGCGCTGTCGGCCGACTTCCCGATCTGGGGCCTGTTCGGACGCAGCTTGCTGATGTTCATCGGCCAGATTTTCGTCATCCCGGCGCCGTGGACCGCGACCGGCCTATATCGCTTCGCGATCCCCTATATCCGCGTGCCGGGCCGGCCGCATCTCGGCTTCACCGGGCAGCCGCTCGACATCTGGTACGTCTTCATCGTGCTTGGCCTGCTGACTTACGCCGGAGCGGCAAACAGCAACATCGTCACGCTGCTCTCGTTGCTGTTGCAGGCTTTTCTGAGCTGGATGATCGTGCGCTGGATCTTCGGCCGCCTCAGCTCGAGCGGCCAGGAGCTGCCGATCTCGTTCACGGGCAGCCCGCTCGTCTATATCGGCTGGTATTTGCTGCTGGTGATCTCGGCCATCACCATCGTCGGCTGGGCCTGGGTGATGACCGCATGGCTGCGCTGGATCTGCCGCAACGTCGAGGGCACGCGCCGCGAGGTCACCTTCAACGCGTCCGGGCTCGAGGTGCTGTGGCGAACCATCGTGTTCTCGATCGGCTGCGGATTCCTGATCCCGATTCCGTGGGTGCTGCGCTGGTACGCCAACTGGTTCATCTCGCAATTCGCGCTGACCGAGCGCGGCGCCTACGCCGGCGCGTAACCTCACGCGGCGGCCGCTCTCCCGCGTGCCTGCGGGCAGAGGGCCGCCGTAGCCTCCGCCCGAGGTCACGACATGTTCGACAGGTCCTGGTTCTATTCATCCGAAGGCCAGCAAAAGGGCCCGTGTTCGGAGGCTGAGTTCCGCGACCTCCTCGCCAAGCGAAAGGTGAACGCAGATACGCTGGTCTGGAGCGAGGGAATGCCGGGCTGGGCCAAAGCCCGCGACGTTCCCGGCCTCCTGACCGATGTGCCGCAGCTAACGACGTTGCTCCCGCAAGGTGACGCGATCCAGGAGCGAACCTCGGGGCCGGGAAAGATGCAGGAACTCGACGTCACCCTTGGAAGGGTGCTGAGAGTCTACTGGCTGTTTCTTTGGCGGTCGCTTGTTGGATCGATCCTGATCGGCTTTGTTCTTGGGTTCGTCATCGGCTTTGCGCTGCATGTATTCGGTGCGCCGCCAACCCTGACGAAAACCACCAGCAGCCTGGCTGGCGCGGTGATTGGCGTGATCTGGTCAGTCGTCTGCATGCGGATGGCCATCGAAAAGCAATACAGCGACTTCAGAATAGCGCTCGTGCCGCGTGAGACCGGGCGCGACTGATCGCGCCGACGAGGCTGCGTGAGCGCGTCTATTTGCGTTCGCGCACCGAACCTTCTTGAGCGACGGACGCCACCAGCGTGCCGTCGGGCTTGAAGATCTGGCCGCGGGTCAGACCGCGGCCCGACTGCGCGCTCGGCGAATCCTGCGCGTAGAGCAGCCATTCGTCGGCGCGGAACGGGCGGTGAAACCACATCGCGTGATCGAGGCTCGCCGGCATCATGCGCCGGTCGAACAGCGTGCGGCCGTAACGCGCCATCACGGCGTCGAGCAGCGAGAAATCCGACGCATAGGCGAGCGCGCACAGATGCAGCGCCGGATCGTCGGGTAGTTTCGCCGCGGTGCGGATCCAGACATGGATGCGGCCGTCGTCGATCTGCTGGCCGAAATAGCGGCCGAGCTCGACCGGGCGCAGTTCGATCGGCCGGTCGCTTTCATAGTAGCGGCGGATGAACTCCGGCATCTCCTTGAACATCGGCTGCTTCGACACTTCCTCCGCGGTCAGCTTCTCCGGCGGCGGCACGTCGGGCATCTTCTCCTGATGATTGAAGTTGCTCTCTTCCTCGGCGTGGAACGAGACCATGATGGAGAAGATCGCGTTGCCGTGCTGGATCGCGGTGACGCGGCGGGTGGTGTAGCTCTTGCCGTCGCGCAGCCGCTCGACCTGGTAGATGATCGGGATCTGCGGATCGCCCGGCAGGATGAAATAGCAATGGATCGAGTGCGGCAGGCGGCCCTCGACGGTGCGGCAGGCCGCGACCATGGCCTGGCCGATCACCTGGCCGCCGAACACGCGCTGCCAGCTCGTCTTCGGGCTGTTGCCGCGGAACAAATTCACCTCGAGCTGCTCGAGATCGAGGATGGACAACAGGTCGATCAGGCTCTTGGACATGGGGATGCGCTCTCTTTCGTCATTCCCCGGGTGCGCAATTGCGCACCTGAGGGCTCACGCTTCGCGCGCCCCGGAATGACGACCGTTGGATTTGGCCTTGTTTCTGTCCCCTGTTTCGCCCAGCTATTATCAGGTAGCAAGCACAGTCTGAGAGCGCAGGGCGCGTAAGGAAAAGGCATGCCGGCACAGCGAAGTATTGTCATCTGCGGGGGCGCTTTTGCGGGGTTGGCGCTGGCCGTGGCGTTGCGCCAGGGGCTGGGGCCGGACATTCCGGTCATCGTGGCCGATCCGGCGCTGAGCCAGCGCCCGAGCCGCGATCCGCGTGCGACCGCGATCGTGGCGGCCTGCCGGCGGCTGTTCGAGACGCTCGGCGTCTGGGGCCAGGTGGCGCCGACAGCGCAGCCGATCACGGACATGGTCGTGACCGATTCCAAGCTGGAGGATGCGACGCGTCCGGTGTTCCTGACCTTCGCCGGCAATGTCGAGCCCGGCGAGCCGTTCGCCCATATGGTCGAGAACCGCTATCTGATCGATGCGCTCGCGACCCGCGCCGAGGCCGAGGGCGTCGAGCTGCGTGCCACCGCGGTGTCGAGCTTCGACCAGCGGCCCGACGGCGTCAGCGTGACGCTGGCCGACGGCACCGAGATCGATGCGAGCCTGCTGGTCGCCGCCGACGGCGCACGCTCGAAGCTGCGCGAGCGCGCCGGGATCGCGACCCATGGCTGGGATTACGACCAATCCGGCATCGTGGTCACGGTCGGGCATGAGCGTGCGCATCACGGCCGCGCCGAAGAGCATTTCCTGCCCGCGGGTCCGTTCGCGATCCTGCCGCTGACCGGCAATCGCTCATCGCTGGTGTGGACCGAGACGCGCAAGGACGCCGCGCGCATCACGGCGCTGAGCGAGGAGGAATTCCACGCCGAGCTCGAGCAGCGGTTCGGCCTGCACCTCGGTGAGATCAAGGCGCTCGATAGACCGCGCGCGTTCCCGCTCGGCTATTTCGTCGCGCGCTCGTTCATCGCCGAACGGCTGGCGCTGATCGGCGACGCCGCGCATGTGATCCATCCGATCGCGGGGCAGGGGCTCAACATGGGCCTGAAGGATGTTGCCGCACTTGCCGAGGTCGTGGTCGATGCAGCGCGGCTCGGCATGGACCTCGGACAGGCCGACGTGCTCGAGCGTTATCAGCGCTGGCGGCGCTTCGACACGATGGCGATGGGGGTTGCCACCAACTCGCTGAACTTCCTGTTCTCCAACGAATCGACGCTGCTGCGCACCGTGCGCGACATCGGATTGGGCCTCGTCGATCGCGCGCCGCCATTGAAGAGCATGTTCATCCGCCAGGCGGCGGGATTGTCAGGGGAAGTGCCGCGGCTGCTGAAGGGCGAGGCGCTATAGGCTTTGCCGCGCATCAACTCACTTCTGTGAAATGAAGCCGGCCACGGCGTCGATCAGGTCGGGGTCGAGCGGCCGCTCCGGTTCATTGTAGCTTGCCATGTCGTCCGCCGCGTCGGTGACGTCGACCAGCAGGTGATTCATGTCCGGCAGCCACAATGATTTGGCCGCGATATCGGCGGTGGTGAGCGCGAGAAAGTCGAGCCGCGCGAGCTGATGGTCGCGGCCGCCCGCGACGATCAGAACAGGCCCGGTGATCTTCTTCAGCGGATCGACCGGATCCTCGGTAAAGGCCGAGGCGATCGCGGGTTGCATCGCAGGCGCGATCGCCAGCCCCGCAGGCGGCGGATCGACGATCTGCCCGGCCATGATGTCGTCGATGGCCTTTCCGATCGGTGCGAATTTGTCCGGCGGCAGCTGCTTTTCGAGCTGCGCCTTCAACACCGTGCCCTGCTTGCGTGCCGCCGTTGCCAGCAGCACCAGCCGGTCGACCGGCACGCGCTGTGCGGCGAGGATCGCGACCAGACCGCCCTCGCTGTGCCCGACCACCGCAACATGCGCGAACCTGCCGCTGCCGCGCAGATAGTCGATGAGTGCCGCCGCGTCGCTGACATAGTCCTTGAAACGAAAGTCCTCCGGACGGCCGAACTCTTTCTTCCATTCGCCGGCGCCGCGCTTGTCATAGCGCAGCGTCGCGATGCCGCGTGCGACCAGCTGCTCGGAGA
>DASVOL010000286.1:0-2931 GCA_036383375.1 Bradyrhizobium sp.
CCGATTTTACAGATGATGGCCCTTGCCTATCCCTCCCCGCGCCGTTCATCATGGCGAAAAAATTATCCTGGGAGGATCCATTGGCGTCTGAACAATTCGAGACGATTGTTGTCGAGCGGCCCGATCCTGCGATTGCGCGGATCGTGATGAACCGCCCCGAGGCGCGCAACGCCCAGAACCTGCAGATGACCTACGACCTCAATGCCGCCTTCGACCAGGCGGTGCAGGACGATGCGGTCAAGGTGATCATCCTCGCCGGCAACGGCCCGCATTTCTCGGCCGGTCATGATCTCAGGCCTGGAGCCAAGAACCAGGCCGGCGTCGATTTCCCGCCAGTCGGAAATTGGGGCGGCTTCGCCGAACCAAATGCACACGGCCGCTTCGCGCGCGAGCAGGAGATCTATCTGCAGATCACAAGGCGCTGGCGCAATCTCGCCAAGCCGACGATCGCCGAAGTGCATGGCAAGTGCATCGCCGGCGGGCTGATGCTGGCCTGGGCTTGCGACCTGATTGTCGCGAGCCACGATGCCGAGTTCTGCGATCCCGTGGTGACGATGGGTGTCTGCGGCGTCGAGTGGTTCGTGCATCCCTGGGAGCTGGGCGCGCGCAAAGCCAAGGAGATGCTGTTCACCGCCGACGTCTGGAGCGCCGACGAGGCGCATCGCCTCGGCATGGTCAATCACGTGGTGCCGCGCGGCGACCTCTCCTCCTTCACGCTGGCGCTGGCGCGCAGGATCGCGACGAAGCCCGCCTTTGCGCTGAAGCTGTCCAAGGAGGCGGTGAACCGCTCGATCGACATCATGGGCCAACCTGCTGCGATCGATCAGGCGTTCGCGCTGCATCAGCTCTGCCACGCGCACAACCTGCAGGAATTCGGAATGATCGTAGACCCCGCGGGCCTGCATCCCTCCGTCAAGAAAATCGCCAACGTGAAGTGATCAGATGGATCTTACCCTCAGTGACGAGCAGCGCCTGCTGCGCGAAAGTGCCGACCGCTTCGTGGCGGAGACCTTTACATCCGAGCACCGCAAGAAGGCGGCGAACGACCCGCTGGGCTATTCGCCCGCGATCTGGCAGCAGTTCGCCGAGCTCGGCTGGCTGGCGCTGCCGATCGCCGAAGCCCATGGCGGGCTCGGCGGCGGTGCGATCGAGATCGGACTGCTGATGGAAGCGTTCGGCCGCGGACTGGTGTCCGAGCCGTTCCTCTCCACCGTCGTGATCGGCGCGGCGCTGGTCGCCGAATGCGGCACCGAGGCGCAGCAGCAGGCGATCCTGCCCAAGATCGCCGAGGGCGCGCTCACGCTCGCCTTCGCGCATTCGGAGCGCGCCGCGCGTTTCGACCTCGGCCATGTCGACACCACAGCGACGAAAACCGCCGATGGCTGGCGGCTGAACGGCAGCAAGATCGCGGTGCTCGACGGCGCATCGGCCAACCAGATCATCGTCTCGGCCCGGGTCGCCAATGCCAACGGCGCATCCGGCAAGCTTTGCCTGTTCCTGGTGCCGGCAGGAACACCCGGCCTCACCCTGCGCGACTACGCGCGGCTCGGTGGCGGCCGCGGCTGCAATCTCGATCTCAGGGATGTGCAATTGCCGGCCGACGCGCTGCTCGGCGACGGCCAGGATGCGCTGCCCGCCATCGAGACCGTGGTCGATCGTGCAATGGCCGCGCTCGGCGCCGAGGCGGTCGGCATCATGCAGACACTGCTCGACACCACGCTCGAATACACCAAGATTCGAAAACAGTTCGGCCGGCCGCTATCGGCCAATCAGGTGATCCGCCACCGCCTCGCCGACGTGGCGATGCAGGTCGACGAGGCGCGGTCGATGGCATTGCGCGCCGCGCTGATGGCCAATGCCGAGCCGGTGGCCCGCAGTCGCGCGGCGTCCGGCGCCAAGGCGAAGATCGGCAAATGCGCGCGCTTCGTCGCCGAGCAGGCGGTGCAGCTGCACGGCGCCATGGGCGTCACCGAAGAACTCGACATCGGCGCCTATTTCAAGCGGCTGCTCGCTTTCGACACGCTGTTCGGCAACAGCGCCCATCATTATCGCCGCCACGCCGCGCTGAGCGGCCGCGCCCACGCGTAACGGAGAGCGCACCATGGATCTCACCTTCAGTCCCGAGGAGCGCGCTTTCGAAAAGGAAGTCCGCGACTACATCGCCAGTAGCCTGACGCCGGAGATGAAGCGCGCCACCGCGCTGACGCCGTCAGTGTTCTCCGATCCCGACATCGGGATGGCCTGGCAGCGCGCGTTGCACAAGAAGGGCTGGGGCGCGCCGGGCTGGCCCGTCGACCATGGCGGGCCGGACTGGACGCCAGCGCAACGCTGGATCTTCGAGGCCGAATGCGCCCGCGCCGGCGTGCCGAATGTCAACGTGATGGGCGTCAAGATGGTCGGCCCCGTCATCATCGGCTTCGGCTCCCCCGAGCAGAAGAACTTCTATCTGCCGCGGATCCTTTCCGGCGAAGACTATTGGTGCCAGGGCTATTCTGAGCCGGGCTCCGGCTCCGATCTTTCGTCGCTGAAGACCCGCGCGGTGCGCGACGGCGACGACTACGTCATCAACGGCACCAAGATCTGGACCACGCACGCGCATCACGCCAACCGCATGTTCGCGCTGGTGCGCACCAATGACGGCGAGCGGCAGCAGGACGGTATCAGCTTCATCCTGATCGACATGAAGACGCCTGGCATCACCACGCGCCCGATCCTGACCATCGGCGGCGACCACGAAGTCAACCAGGTGTTCTTCGACGACGTCCGCGTCCCCGTCGCCAACCGCGTCGGCGAGGAAGGCAAGGGCTGGACCTACGGCAAATATCTGCTCGAATTCGAGCGCGGCTCCGGCATCGCGTCGGCCAAGCTGCGCGAGGCGCTGAAGACGATCTCCGATCTTGCGGAATCTGACGTCACTGGCCGCGCCATCGA
>DASVOL010000287.1:0-4702 GCA_036383375.1 Bradyrhizobium sp.
ACGTTTCCGGTCTATTGTCGGCGCCGCCGGCCTGCTCCTGATCTGCGCGATGCGCCCGGCCGCGGCGCTGGATATGCCGAGCCCGTTCGTCCAGGAAGTGCTGATCAAGAGCATCCTGATCTCGCTCAACGACGCGGTGGCCGCCAACAATTTCACCGTGTTCCACGCCAAGATCTCAAAGCCGTTCCGCGACCAGTTTTCGCCGGACAAGCTGAAGACGATCTTCAAGGACCTGGTCGACAAGCACGCCGTGTTCGACGCGGTGGTCGCCAAGCCGATCGTCCTCGATGAGGACGCCAAGATCGACGACAAGGGTGTGCTGCGGCTGAAGGGCCATTTCGACACCACGCCCAAGCAGGTGAAGTATCAGCTCGGCCTCATCCCCTCCGACGGCGCGTGGAAGCTGTCGGGCATCACGATCGATATCGAGTAACATTCGGAATAGTCGCCAAACCCGTCATCCTGAGGTGCGAGCGAAGCGAGCCTCGAAGGATGCACGGCCCGGCTGGTGGCCGTCGACCCTTCGAGACGCGCGCCCTGCGCGCTCCTCAGGGTGACGGGGATAGGCTTGTGTTCGCCGGACCAGAACTAGAACGCCGTCCCTGCCCGCTTCGGCTTCTTCTCGTCGAGCTCGGCGGCTTCGCGCGGCACGGCGACGATGCGCAGCGCGGTGATCCGGTTGCGCTCGCGGCGGAGCACGCGGAAACGGAAGCCGTGGAAGGTGAAGCTCTGGCCGCGATCGGGGATCGAGCGCGCCTCGTGGATCACGAGGCCGGCGACCGTGGTCGCCTCCTCGTCCGGCAGGCGCCAGTCCATCGCGCGGTTGAGATCGCGGATCGGCACCGAGCCGTCGACCACGACCGAGCCGTCAGGCTGGGCGCGCACGCCGGCGACCACGACATCGTGCTCGTCGGAGATGTCACCGACGATCTCCTCCAGGATGTCCTCCAGCGTCACCATGCCTTCGACCTCGCCATACTCGTCGACCACCAGGGCGAAGTGGGTCTTGCGGCGGCGAAACGCCTTCAGCTGTTCGGAGACCGGGCGCATCTCCGGCACGAACCAGGGCGGCAGCGCGATCGCCGAGGCATCGATCGCCGACATGTCGCCCTCATTGGCGCGCATCGCACGCAGCAGGTCCTTGGCGTGGAGCACGCCGACGATGTTCTCCGGCTTCTCGCGCCACAACGGGATGCGGGTGTATTCGCGGGCCAGCACCTCGCGGACCAGTTCCTCGGGCGGCAGGTCGGCGTTGACCATGGTCATCTCGGTGCGATGGACCATGACGTCGGAGACCTGCAGCTCGCTGAGGTCGAGCAACCCGCCGAGCATGTCGCGATCCTGCTTCTCGACCTTGCCCTCGTGATGCAGCAGATCGACCGCGCCGCGCAGGCGTTCGGTCGGCGACAGGATGGCCTGATGCGCGCCGATCTTGATGCCGAGCAGCCGCATCAGGGCGCGGACGATCCCTTCGATGATGGTGAGAAGCGGGCCGAGCACGAACACCGTCAGCCGCATCGGCCGGGCCACCAGCAGCGACACCCGGTCCGGCGCATTGATGGCGACGGTCTTGGGCAGCACTTCCGCGAAGATCACCACCAGCACCGTCATCACGCCGGTAGCATAGAGCACGCCGACATCGCCGAACCAGGCGGTGAAGATGCCGGTGGCGAGCGCGGAGGCGCCGATATTGGCGATATTGTTGCCGAGCAGCAGCGCGCCGATCATCCGCTCGCGCATCGCCATCAGGCTCGAGACCACCGTGGCCTCGCTGTTGCCCTGCTTGGACAGCCGCAACATGCTGGCGCGCGAGGCGCCGGTCAGCGCCGTCTCACTCGCCGAGAAGAAGGCGGAGACGAGCAGACAGAGCAGCACGATCGAGAAGGTTAACCAGCCCACTGAGTTGATCCGTGGTTTAAGCCTTCAGCTTGGCTTGCAGGAAGTCGCGCACCGGCTGTGGCTCGACATTGTTGGCAATCACGGCGCGGCCGACCGCCTCCAGCAGGATGAAGGTGAGCTTGCCGCGCTTGACCTTCTTGTCCTGCGCCATCAGCGCCAGCAGAGCGTCGGCATCGGCAAGCCCTTCCTGGGTGAAGCCTGCGATATCCTGCAGGCGCGTCGGCAATCCTACCGCGGAAAGATGACGCGCGATGCGGGCCGCATCGTCGGATGAAATCATGCCGAGCTGCGCCGAGAATTCCGCGGCCAGCACCATGCCGACCGAGACGCCCTCGCCATGGAACAGGCGGTCGGAGAAGCCGGTCGCGGCCTCCAGCGCATGGCCAAAAGTGTGGCCGAGATTGAGCAGCGCGCGCTCGCCGGTCTCGCGTTCGTCGCGGGACACGACGCCGGCCTTGGCGCGGCAGGAGGTTGCGATCGCGTGCTCGCGCCCCGCGCCACCCAAGAAGATGTCGGCGTGGTTCTTCTCGAGCCAGGCGAAGAAGGCCTCGTCACCGAGGATGCCGTATTTCGCGACCTCGGCGTAGCCGGCGCGGAACTGGCGCGGCGACAGCGTGTCGAGCACCGAGGTGTCAGCGATGACCAGCACCGGCTGGTGGAACGCGCCGATCAGGTTCTTGCCCTGCGGCGAGTTGATGCCGGTCTTGCCGCCAACGGAGGAATCGACCTGCGCCAGCAGCGAGGTCGGCACCTGCACAAAATCGACGCCGCGGCGCAGGATCGCGGCCGCGAAGCCGGCGAGATCGCCGACCACGCCGCCGCCGAGCGCAATCACCAGATCGTTGCGCTCGATCTTCGCCGCGATCAGCGCCTCGCTGACCTGTGTCAGGGTCGCGTAGCTCTTCGAGCCCTCGCCCTCCTCGACGACGATCCGCGATGTCGGCACGCCCGCGGCCGCGAGCGACGCCTCGGCCGGCTCCAGCCAATGTTTCGCAACGGTGCGGTCGGTGACGATGGCGGTGCGCACACCGGGCCGCAGCGCCGCGACCCGCTCGCCCAGCGAGGCCAGCACGTCGCGGCCGATGACGATGTCATAGGCGCGGTCGCCGAGCGCGACGTCGACAGTAACGGAGGCGGAGTGTTTCAAGGGCGCAGTCATGAGGTCGCGTTCAATCCATCAGATGGTGGCTCGCCGGCCGGACGCACGCCGCACAGATGCGCATGCAGGGCCGCGAGGCATTCGTCGACGATGCGGTCGTGCGGCACGTCGCGCGAGGCGATCGTCAGATCGGCGGTCTGGTAGACCGGCTCGCGCTCGCCGAGCAGCCGGTTCACCGTCGCCTCGGGATCGGCGGTCTGCAGCAGCGGACGATCGGCGCGGCGGCGGACCCGGCGCATGATGATATCACTGTCGGCCTTGAGCCAGATTGAGACGGCGCGGTCGCGGATCTTGCTGCGGGTCTCCTCGCGCATGAAGGCGCCGCCGCCGGTCGCCAGCACGACCGAGCCGCTGTCGAGGATGCGGGCGATCACCCGCGCCTCGCCGTCGCGGAAATACGGCTCGCCATGGGTCTCGAAGATCTCCGGGATCGTCATGCGCGCCGCCGCCTCGATCTCGGTGTCGGCATCGGTAAACGGCAAACTGAGCCGCAGCGCCATCCGGCGGCCGATGGTCGACTTACCGGCCCCCATCATGCCGACCAGCACGATCGACCGCGTCCCCAGGGCGGCCGTGATATCGGCCTCCAGGGTCGGGTGGTTGGGTGCCGGGACGGCTGCGTCGGACATCAAAAAGCTCGGATATTGGGACGATTTGTTCAGAATTCGAGCCACCTATACTACCCCCGGCGATACCGTTACCAGCGACTCTTGCAACCGCGCGGGGAACATGTTGGATGATTTCATTGGTTAATTCGCCGCCTGAGTCGCCTCCATGCCCAGCCTGTTCCGCTTCCTGACGGTCGTCGCCGTGATTTTCGGGATCGGCTACGGCATCGTCTTCGCGCTGGCGAATTTCGTGCACCCGAAACCGCGGGAAATGAGCGTGACCATCCCGCCGGATAAGTTCCTCAAGAAATAGGCGCTATGATTCTGGCATGCCCGCTGCTGCCAAAGCTCCCGCCAAGACCAAAACCAGGTCCTCCGACGCCAAGCTGACCGCGTTGTTCCTCGACATGCTCGCCGCGGAACAGGGGGCGGGTGTCAACACGCTCGACGCCTACCGGCGCGACCTCACCGATTTTTCCGACTACCTCGCCCATGCCGGTACTGATTTCACCAGCGCCGACACCGAGGCGCTGCGCGGCTACCTCGCCGACCTCGACACGCGCGGCTTCAAGTCGACCAGCGTGGCGCGGCGGCTGTCGGCAATGCGGCATCTCTACCGCTTCCTGCTCAACGAGCGGGTCCGTGGCGACGATCCGGCCGCGATCCTGTCGGGGCCGAAGCGCGGCCGCGGCCTGCCCAAGGTGCTGTCGATTGCCGACGTCGACCGCATGCTGACCCGTGCCAAGGAGCTGACCCAGACCGACGTCTCGCCGGCGCAGCGGCTGCGCGCGCTGCGGCTGTATTGCCTGCTCGAAGTGCTCTACGCCACCGGCCTGCGCGTTTCCGAGCTGGTGTCGCTGCCGGTCTCCGCGGCGCGGCGCGATGCGCGGATGATCGTGGTGCGCGGCAAGGGCAACAAGGAGCGGCTGGTGCCGCTGAACGACGCCTCGCGCCAGGCGATGGCGGACTATCTCGCCGCGCTGGAAGTGATGCAGCCGAAGGCGAAGAAGGCCGCGCCGTCGAAATGGCTGTTTCC